>JABJKH010000117.1 GCA_018660465.1 Rhodospirillaceae bacterium | reverse complement strand
TGGACGAAGCCGACGAAATGCTCGACTTGGGCTTTCGCGAAGATCTGGAATATATGCTCGATACCACACCCAGCGACCGCCGCACCTTGATGTTTTCCGCCACCGTGCCGCGCTCGATCGCGACCCTTGCCAAGCGCTACCAGCGGGACGCAACGCGCATTTCGACCACGGAAGAACAGAAACAACACGTCGACATCGAATACCGCGCCCTGCCGGTCGCCCCAAACGACCGGGAAAACGCGATCATCAACGTGCTGCGCTATTTCGATCCGAAGAACGCGCTGGTGTTCTGCGCCACCCGCGCGACCGTCAACCACATGACCGCGCGCTTTAACAACCGGGGATTTCCAGTGGTGGCGCTTTCGGGGGAACTAAGCCAGAACGAACGCACCCATGCCCTGCAATCCATGCGCGATGGTCGCGCCAAGGTCTGTATTGCAACTGACGTTGCGGCGCGCGGTATTGATTTGCCGAACCTTGAATTGGTCATCCACGCGGACATCCCAAAGACTGCTGAGACCTTGTTGCACCGAAGCGGTCGCACGGGCCGCGCAGGCCGCAAAGGTGTCTGCGCCCTGATCGTGCCGCACAACCGACGCAAGGGGACGGAAAGATTATTAAAGCAAGCCAACGTTGAAGCCACCTGGGCCAAGCCCCCGTCGGTCGAAGAAATCACCCAGCGCGACCGCGAACGTTTCCTGAATGATCCAGCCCTCAGCGAGGCCATGAATGACAACGAAGAAAGCTTCGTGAAGGAACTTCTGTTCCGCTACAGCGCCGAACAAGTCGCGACCGCCCTCGTTCGCCTGCATCATAATAATCAACCCGCACCCGAGGAATTGCTCGATGCACCGCCGGAGCGGGAGAAAAAAAGCCGCAACGATTTCGAAGGCGGCAAGTGGTTCCGGCTGACGGTCGGCCGTAGGCACAATGCGGAACCCCGATGGCTTTTGCCGATGCTGTGCCGCGCCGGCCACATCACCAAGCGCGATATCGGCGCGATCAAGATTCAACAGACCGAAACCTTTGTGGAACTCGCCCCTGACTGTGTAGAGCAATTCCTCGCCGCCATCGGCCCCAGCCGCAAAGTCGAAAAGACGGTCACCGTTGACGCGGTTGATGGCCCACCTGCTCAGGAGAAGCGAGAGACTGGCGAAAGGTCTTACGCCAAGAAGCGGCCGTTTAAAGCGAAGAAGAAAGGCTATCCTCGATCTGAGTCAAAGCCTGAGACTGGAACCGAGGGCTCAGCCAAGCCCGGCCACCGCTTCGCAAAAAGATCAAAGAAACCAGAACAGACAGAAAAATCCACAGAAAAAACCACAGAAAAATCCTGGGACAAGCCTGCGAAAAAAACCAAAGGAAAAAAACCGCATAAGCCAAAATTTGCCAAGGAAGGTCCCAAGGGTGGAAAGTCTTTCAAGGGTGGGTGCAGTCCTTTGAAGCGGAAGAAGCCGAAGAAGTAGCGCTTAACTCAGCACCCTTCGAGACGCCGCTTTGCGGCTCCTCAGGATGAGGGTTATTGTTTGTTTTAGTATACTTTTCTTAAAAACCTCATCCTGAGGAGCGCTCCCTTGAGCGCGTCTCGAAGGACGCTCAGCGGCACTATGGTCGCCTGATTAAATCCGCCGCTTTCTCCCCGATCATGATCGACGGCGCGTTGGTATTGCCCGACGTAATCACCGGCATGATCGATGCATCTGCCACCCGCAGGCCTTCGATCCCGTGCACCCGCAACTGATCATCAACCACGGCCAACCGATCATTTCCCATCTTGCACGTCCCCACCGGGTGATACGTCGTGTTGCCAGTCTCTCGGGCGTATTGCAGGATTTCGTCGTCGGTTTGGACGTCGTATCCGGGCTTCCATTCATCAACGACATAAGGTTTCAGCGCGGGCTGCTTGATCACCTCTCGGGTTAGCTTAAGGGCGTTGACGATAACCTGTTGATCAAACTGAGAGTCCAGGTAGTTCATGTGGATGGCGGGGTAGTCGTTCGGGTCTTTTGACTTCAGTCGAATTTCGCCCCGGCTGTGGGGTCGAAGCTGGCGGGTTGTGCCGGTAAAGGCGGAAAAATCATGCAGGCCATCCCCCGGCGTATCGGCAGACAACGGCTGCATGTTCAGCTGAATATCAGGCCGGTCAAGTTCCGGGAGGGAGCGCGCAAAGAAGCCGACGATGGATGCCGCCATGGTCATAGGGCCAGTCCGGGTGGTTAAATAATCCCAGCCCATTTTCAATTTCCGGAGCGGGTTCCGGACCTCATCATTCAAGGTCGTGACGTTGGTCTTATAAATATTTTTCGCCTGCATGTGGTCTTGCAGATTGCCACCCATCCCCGGTAGTTCATGAACCACATCAATTCCCACATCCTTCAACCAGTCCCCGTTGCCAATACCGGAGAGTTGCAGGATATGCGGCGAGCCTATCGCGCCTGCTGACATAATCACCTCGCGCTTGGCGGAAAATGTGAGGGTCGCCCCTTCGCGCAATCCTTCGACCCCAACCGCGCGACCGTCTTTCAAAACCACACGCGTGACCAGAATGTTTGTTTCTACGGTCAAGTTCTGGCGGTTCCGGGCGGGCTTTAGATAGGCCTTTGCTGCTGAGCACCGTTGTCCATTCTTTGTCGTAAATTGGTAGTACCCGACGCCTTCCTGGGTTTCGCCATTGAAATCATTGTTTTCTGGAATGCCCGCTTGAATACAGGCTTCAATGAACGCATCGCAGATCGGGCGGTTCATCCGAACGTTCGACACCCCTAACGGCCCGCCCTTGCCGTGGAATTCACTATCACCGTTTTCCTGATCCTCTGCCCGCATGAAATAAGGCAGCACGTCGTCGTAGCTCCAGCCTTCGTTGCCCAATTGTCGCCAGGTATTAAAATCCTCCGCCTGCCCTCGCACGTATAAAAGCCCGTTGATAGAGCTGCTGCCGCCCAAGACTTTGCCGCGTGGAAATTTTATCGACCGTCCGCCCAGGCCTGGGTCCGGTTCCGCGTTAAAGCACCAATCAAACTTCGGATTACCAATGTTTTTGTAATAGCCGACAGGAATATGAATCCAAGGATTGGTGTCACGCTTGCCAGCCTCAATCAGCAGAACAGACACACTGGGGTCTTCGGACAACCGTGCGGCGACGGCACAGCCTGCCGACCCCGCGCCGACGATGACGTAATCGAACTCCAAAGCCCTCTCCCCTATTTAGTCGCCCAGAATGTTAGTCGGCAAGAGCTTGAAGATGCAAACGGCTTTTGTGTTCCGTTCTGTTTCCCATTAGATTTTCCCCATGTCTATCGAAACGCCCCTCACACCAGGTCCGTTTCAGCTGCTGCGCGAAGGTCCCTATTTCCGCACTTGGCTGACGGGTACGTTTGTTAACACCATGCGGTGGTTGGAGATGTTGGCGGTCGGAATTTATGTCTTCGAAAAAACATCCTCTCCGCTGCTGGTTGCGCTGGTTTTATTCTGTCGCTTGATGCCGATGATTTTGTTTGGCGCGGCGATTGGTGCGTGGGCTGAACGCGTGAATAAGAAGCACGTCATGCTTTATGGGTTGGCTCTGGTAACTGTCGTTTCTGCCACCCTGGGAATTTTGTTGATTACGGGCAAGGCCGAGCTTTGGCATCTTGCGTTAGGTGGATTTCTAAATGGCATTCTCGCGGCCATGGATTACCCCATCCGCCGTAACATCATGGGCGAAGTTTGTGGACATGACCGGGTGGGTGCTGGCATGGCGCTTGATGGCACAACCAACAGCGTCACCAAGATGCTGGGGCCAATACTGGGCGGCGTGCTGCTTGAAACCATCGGCCTTGAGGGCGCATTTTTTCTAGGTGTCGGGCTCCATATCTTGGCCATGATATCGCTGAGTGGACTGCCCTACGCGCCAGAGAAAAGCGAGCCGACCCAACAGAGTTTCTTCGCCCAAATCGCCGAAGGGGTGAGCTACATTCGAACCAATCGGGTGATCATGGCGCTGTTGGCTATTACCGTTGTGATCAACCTATTGGCACTTCCCTTCAGTTCCATGATCCCTGTCATCGGCAAGGCAGAGTTACATCTAACGCCCTTCCTTATTGGCCTTCTCGCAGCCTCCGAAGGGGCCGGCAGCCTCGTTGGATGCTTCCTCATAGCCTTGGTCAGAACCCAGCGTTTTACCCAGGTATTCCTGTTTGGCTCGGTGGGTTTCCTGGTGCTGCTTTTGTTTTTCTCCTGGTCATCTTGGTACGAACTTTCACTTATTCTTTTATTTGTCGCAGGTCTCGGTCACGCAGGATTTTCCATTGGTCAGAGCACGCTAATTTTCACCCAACCCAGCCCAGAAGTCCGTGGTCGAGTCATGGGTATGCTGTCCATGTGCATCGGTCTGCAGCCCTTAGGTGTCTTAAACGTCGGCTTACTGGCGGATTTTTTTGGCGGGTCGGTTGCGGTCACGGTGATGACTGTCGAAGGTTTAATTGCAATCGGGATTTGCTGGTTGATATGGCCAGAAATGAGGCGGCACAAATAATTTTTATTCGGTTAGACGCGTTGGAGCTGTTGGATCGTCTTTAACCCCTTTCGGCTTAACCTTCCGTTCCCGATAAGCGATATAGCTTACCGAACCAAAGATCATCATCGCGCCGATCCAGGTCTCCGTGGTTGGAATTTCACCGAAAGCCAGAAACCCAAGAATGGACACCCAAATAAGCTTACAGAAATCCATTGGAGAAATCACCGACACATCCGCGTTCTTCAAGGCCTGCGCGGCACAAATATGGACCAAGCTGCCCAATGCCCCCAACAGCAACATTAAGCCAAGCTGTTCAAAGGTCGGCATCTGCCAATAGGGTATTGCAATGAGTCCCAGAATAGGAAACGTGATCAAGGACATGTAAATCGTGATGGTCACGCTGGATTCCGTCCGCGACAGGACCTTGACCGAGACAAACATCATTGCCCAGAAGACGGATGACGCCAGCGCCATTGTCGAGCCCAAATCAAATTCGGTGAAATTTGTGCCCATGATTACCAGGGTGCCGGCAAAGCCAATAAGCATGGCAACGAACCGGCGCATCCGCAGCACCTCCCCCATCACAAGCATGGCGATCAACGCCGCAAATAAAGGGCCAGAGAATTTTATGGCAACGACCTTGGCAGCAGGTATCAGGCTCAGCGCTGTAAATGTTCCGATCATGGTCAGCGTCGTCATCACACCGCGAAACATATGCAAGCCCAGGCGCTTTGTGCGCAGTGGCGCAAATCCCTGGCGCATAAATAACGGTAGGAATACGACAAATCCAAAGAATGCGCGAAAAAATGCGATCTCAATCGGGTGCATGTCAAAGGAAATATGGCGAATCAGCACGATCATACACCCCGCAAAAAACGTTGCGACGAGCATGTAGCCAACACCTTTAAGCGTGCTGGGCTCACCAATTACCGAAGAGCCAACGGAAATAGACGGTAGTTTCATGAAATCAATATTCAAATGACCGCAGGTCCAGTGCAATCACAAAGGAGCACTGATCTGATGATCAACTTTCAAATTATAAATTAGTTTGAAACTTAACTAATTTCGCCTCGAAAATCGGCGAGGTTCTACAGTTGAATGAATCACCCAACTTCGCAAGCTTATTGAGGCGAAAATAGAGAAACAATGGCTGCACCAAGCGGCGGCCGCAATCGATTTGCTAACGAACAATAACCTCGACCCGCCTATTTTTCGGCTCTCTTTTACCGTCTTTCGTCGGCACCAGGGGCGCGCGCTCACCGCGCCCGACGGCCCGAACCCGCTTGGTCTTGATGCCCCGATCAATCAGCATTTGAGCCACGGCCTGTGCGCGCTTTAACGCCAGCTTGTCATTGTTGCCAGCACTGCCGACCCGGTCCGTGTGTCCAGTGACCTGAATCTCTGCAGCTTGGCGGTTGGCAACAGCATCAAATAATTTCTTCAAGACTGGCTTAGAAGCCTCCGTTAGCACTGTCCCACCGGTGCGGAAGTAAAGGATGAAAGACACCGGGTTCTGCGGCAGGGCGGAAAGGACATCTTTAAAAACAACATCGACCCGATCTTGAACCATTTGGCCTTTCGTCAGGTCGCCCGCGCCCACTTCTGCAGAGGCCAAGGCTTTATTGAGAACAACCTTGCTGCCGTCTGTGCTTTGCACGGTCACCTCGCCGACCTTACCATTTTCATCTGCCAGCAGGACGATCACATCCTTTGGGCCCGCACAGGCAGCCACGAGAAAAAGGATTAAGACGGTAAAGACGGAACGTAGTGTTTTCATGATTTCCTACTCCTCCCCACCAACCTTAACGAGAAATCGTGTGCCGCGGACGCCGAGGATGGAGGCTGGCGTCCGCACCTTCATAGCTTCCGAGGATCGCTTTGCAATCTGACCTGAAATGATGGCCAGGGTACCGCGCTTAACACTTGTTTGAAATTCGCCATCGTGGGTTGTCGGATTGAATCTAAATCGGCTCAGTTCCAACGTACTGTTGGGACCCGCGGAAAATCGGGTGCCATCGATGAAGGTCATTCCAACACTACTGTTTGCACCGGTAACCAATGAATCTTTCTGTTCAAGGATATCACCCGCTTTGGCAGATAGCGTCTTATCCGAACGAACGATTTTTACGTCGCCTTTTAAAGTTTTAATTTGACCGATATCGGCGAAACCCTGACTGGTACAAATGACGAATACAGCGGCAATGGCTGAAAACACCGTAAGAATTCTCAACATTTCGAGGCCCTCTTAGCTATGTTCCATAATAATGAAGAATTTACGCCCAAATGCGAGACATATTTTTTATGATTCAAAGTCTCACCTGATTTTCGCTATATGGCCTTCGCGGCGCGCAGGGCTGCGAGACGAACAGCATCGTAACCGAGTTCTTCCAATAATTCTTCTGTATTCTGACCAAGCTTGGGGGCGGGATTGGCGGGCGTTGGTTCATCGCATTTGATCGGCGCATCAAGAGTCTGGTAGGTACCGTACCCTTCCAATTCCAAAGACTGCACCCGGCCTTCGTCCTTCACAAACGGGTTTTCGAGCGCTGATTGGATGTCATTGATGGGCGCTGCTGGGACTTCGCCCGCAAAAATTTCAAGCCATTCATCTGTGGATTTTTTTGAAAGCTCACCATCGAGCATGTCCTGAATCAGGGCGCGATGCTCCAGTCGGCCTTCGAAGTTCGCAAACCGTGCATCGTTTGCCCAGTCATCTCGACCGAGCACATCACAAAGGATCGGCCAGAATTTTTCCTTGTTGCACATGATGTAGATCCAGCCGTCCGATGTTGTGTAAAGCGCACATGGTGTTAGTGCTGGATGGCCGGACCGTTGCTCTCGCTTTGTTTCATGGCCTTCGTTGAGATACCACAAGGCCGGATAGGAGAGATTGCAGAGCGCCATATCAAAAAGGCTGACGTCTAAATCACGCCCCTGCCCCGTTGCGCGCGCGCCCGTGATCCCCGCCAGCACTGCATAGGCGAGCCCCAACCCGGTCATTTGATCAACGACGGATAAACCAAAGCGGGTTGGCGGACCGCTGGGTTCTCCGGTAAGCGAAAAGTATCCGGCTTCGGCCTGCATCAGATAATCAAAGCCCGGCCAATCGGCGCGCGGACCCGTGCGACCGTAGGCCGACAGGTGGGCGCACACGATCTTCGGGTTCATTCCTGCAAGGGCCTCGTAGGTCAAACCGAGTTTGTCCGGCACGTCGCCGCGTAGGTTCGACGTTACCGCATCCGCCGTCTTCACCAGATCGTGGAACACCTCCATGCCTTCCGGCTTTTTAAGATCGAGGGTCAGACTTTTTTTATTGCGGTTGTAGGCATGGAAGAATTCCGAGTGCTCCGGTGTAAAAAAATAAGGCCCAATGGCGCGCGCAAAATCGCCGCCGTCGTTGGGGTTTTCAATCTTGATAACCTCAGCCCCTTGGTCGGCTAAGAACTGTGTACCGAAGGGACCGGCACCATACTGTTCAACCGCCAAAACCCGGACGCCGTGGAGAGGAAGTGTCAATGGAAAGGTTCCTTAAATCGGATTGCGGGCGACAAGTTGCTTGGCAATGATCAAACGTTGAATTTCATTGGTGCCCTCACCAATGCAGAGAAGCGGCGCATCGCGATAATAGCGTTCGATGTTGTATTCGGTCGAATAGCCATAGGCACCATGGATGCGCATGGCTTCGGTTGCATTCTCCAAGGCGGCTTCCGTTGCCGCCAGCTTCGCCATGCCCGCTTCCATGTCGCAGCGTTCGCCGCGATCATAGGCTGCGGCAGCTTGATCGGTAAGCAGCCGTGCCGCCTCGACCTTCGTCGCCATATCCGCGAGTTTGATCTGTATCGATTGGTGCTCGCTGATCGGCTTGCCGAAAGTTTCGCGGGTTTGCGCGTAGGCCACGGACTCTTCCAGACAGACCCGCGCCAAACCAACGCCCCGTGCCGCGACATTGATACGTCCAAGCTCAAGCCCGGCGAGGATTTGATTGAGGCCCTTGCCTTCTTCTGGCCCAACCAAGTTGGCGGTCGGAACTTGCACGCGATCAAATTCGACTTCGCCGGTGTCGATGCCGCGGTAGCCAAGTTTCTTTAGCTTTCGCGAAACGTAGCCTCTTTCCTTTTCAACCAAGAACAAGCTGATGTCCTTGGAACGCGGGCCATCCCCGGCTTCATCGGTCTTGGCCAATACCGCCAAAATGTTGCCATTCACCGCGTTCGTGCACCACATCTTGGCACCGTTAATGACATATTGATTTCCTTCGAGTTGAGCGCGGGTGCGCACGCCTTGGAGGTCCGTTCCCGCACCGGGTTCGGTCAGCGCAATCCCGCCCCGCAGTTCCCCGGACGCAAACTTCGGCAAGTAAGTGGCCTTCATCTCGTCGGTGCCAAAACGCTCCACCGCAGACGCCATGATCAGATGGGAATTGATGATACCGGAAACCGACATCCAAACCGCCGCTGAGCGTTCCACAATCTTGGAATACAAAGATGCGGAAAGCCCAAGACCGCCGTACTCCGTCGAAATAGTCGCGCCAAACAGTCCCATCTCCGCGAGCCCATTCGCAATGTCTTCTGGATATTCATCCGCGGCTTCAAGTGCCCGAACATGAGGCCGAACATCGCGTTCCAGGAATTGATCGACGGCGTCTAAAAGAACCGCCTCTTCTTCGTTCATTGTCATATTCTAAACATCCAATTTATCATCAACGGCGTGCCCGCGCTTGGGGACCAAAACTGTTCGTTCATACGTCATAACGATGGTGCCGTCTTGTTTCTTACCCGTCGTCTTAACGGTGACGATACCCTGGGTCGGGCGCGATTTTGACTCGCGCTTGTCCAAGACTTCTGATTCCGCATAAAGCGTATCGCCGACAAACACCGGAGCGGGCATGGAGATTTTATCCCAGCCCAGATTGGCGACCGCCTTCTGGCTCACATCCGAAACACTCATACCGGCAACAATTGAAAGGGTCAGGCACGAATTCACCAGGAGTTTCTTAAATTCACTCTTGGCGGCGTACTCGGCATCGAAGTGAATTGGGTGCTGGTTCATAGTTAGCAGCGTGAAGTGGGTATTATCGCTCTCCGAAATCGTACGTCCGGGACGATGCTCATAAACATCGCCAATCTTAAAATCCTCAAGATACCGACCATAGGATTCACGGTATCTGTTCGGCCCAACTTCTTTTGCTTCGGCGACCATGCTCAGGCGTTCTCAGATTGACTCAGCGCGAACACAGCGCTGACTTGGTTGGCGTTCTCCAGGGACAGCAGTGCGTCCGTCAGGGTGTCTCGCTGCGCCTCCCCCAAATAGGGCGCGCACAGGCCGTCGAACTTGGCCCGGAGTTCTCCGCCACTCATGAAATTTGCTGGCTCTCCCTTGGGGACTTCGACAAATGTTTCGTAAGTGTCTGTCTTGGTCTTAATGCGAACCGTGCCGGACATGTTATTTGGGAATGCGGCTTCCGCTTGTTCATCGGGAACGGTCTTCACCTTCTGGCACAGCGAGCGGGTCGTCGTATCGTCCAAGTGCGTCGCGTAGTCATCCCAGGCCATGCCGCCTTCACGCAGCGCCACAGCAGCGCAAAACGGCATGGAGAACTGACCATCGACGACGCCTTCGGGATTGATCTTGGCTGCCAGCGGTTCGCCTATAATCTTACGGCCGGTTTCAGCCAGGCCGATTTCAATAGCCTCCACATCATCGACGTCGATGCCATGTTGTTCTTTTAAAGCGATCAGACCATCCATGGCGGCGTGGCTGTACCGGCACGATGGATAAGGCTTAACCGCCAGCCCTAATGTTTCCCAATGACGGCCAAGTTGGTCGGTGACTTTGCTGGCGTCTGGGTTGGGGGCATAAGACGTGAGGAATCCCCAATTGCCATCGAAGGCATCGTTGGGGCCCTTAAACCCTTCTGCCGCCATAACCGCGCAGATCAATCCGTTGGAGGCCGCTTGTCCGACGTGGGAACGCTTGGTCCACGCACCATCGGCTAAAAACTGCATCGAGCCCGCAGCCTGACTGAGCGCAATTCCGAAGGCGCTTTCAATGCCGGCACCATCGAGCCCCAGCAGCTTGCCCACCGCCGCCGCCGCGCCAAAGACGCCGCAGGTAGCTGTTGGGTGGAAACCCCGATCGTAATGTTCCTTTGGGTTCAATGCCAAGGCGAGGCGAATTTGAACTTCGTAGCCCGCGACGCAGGCCGCAATTAAATCCTTGCCCGATGCATTGACCATTTCAGCAGCGGCCATTGCCGCTGGGACAATCGGTGCCGAAGAATGCAAAGACCCCGCCGCATGGGTGTCATCAAAATCTAATGAATGGGCGAGGGTTCCGTTGATCAACGCTGCTGCACTGGGCGCGTAGGCGCGCGCGTCCCCTGGAACCGAACAATCGCCGGAAGCCAGACCCAACCGCTCGACAGCAGCAATCAGGCTCGGCGTTGATTCCGCATCGTGGCGGGCCCTAATCATGACACCGGTAACATCGAAGATCAGCAACTTGGTTCGTTCAATAACTTCATCAGGCAGATCAGCGTAGGCAAGATCGGCAACGAAATCGGCAACTGTGCGGGTAATGTCAGTCATAATCGCGTATCCTCGGGTGAGTGATAAGACAATCATCCACGGTGAGTAAAATTAATCCAACAGATTATTTTATAGTTATCAGGTCATGCTGTAACATCTTTTGTAACCGCGAATTCTCAATGTTTGTGTAAAGTTTCGAATGAGTAATCTCTCTAAATTCTCCGGACTATCAGAAGTAGCTGATGATTACGCGGCGTTCCTCATCGATTCATGGGGCGTCATGCATGATGGCTTAGCCCCCTTCGAGGCCGCGCTTAAGTGTCTCGGCGAATTAAAAAGCCGGGATAAGAGGGTTTTTATTTTAACCAACTCGGCCCGGCGTTCGGACATCGTCGCCGAAGAACTCTTTAAACTTGGGATCGATAGGAACTTGGTTGATCACGTGGTCTCCGGTGGCGAAGCCGCTTGGCAATCGCTCCAAGAACCAAGAGATGAAATTCATAAAGCTCTCGGGTCCAATTGTTTTTACTTAGGCAACGAACGCAGCCGATGCCTGATGGACGGCTTATCCTTAAACGAAGTCGGGGCAGTTGAAGACTCGGACTTCGTTTTGAACACGGGAATTCCGGAAGGTGTTTCAGATGACGAGACAAGTCAGAATCTCGAGACGGCTCTAAGAAAACAGCTGACAATGATCTGCGCCAATCCGGACATTCATTATTATGTTGGCGATGAAAAAAAATTCTGTGCTGGGGAAATCTCCCGGCGCTATGAAGCGATCGGGGGTCAGGTTATCTATCATGGCAAACCACATCGGCTCGTGTATGAGATGTGCTTTGAACTTCTGGACCCACTTCCGCCTCATAAAATTTTAGCCATCGGAGATTCCATTCATACCGACTTGAAAGGTGCTGCCGGTGCCGGAATTGACTCCTTATTTGTAACCGATGGAATTCACCGCGATTTGCTTCAAGAAGAGTCTTCCGCTGCCACCACTCTCTGTCGCGACAACGACGTCACCCCCATAGGTGTTTTGAAGTCGCTGTGTTGGTGATACGGTCATAGTCTAGAGGCAAGACGTTGGAGACGGTTGTATGTCTGCACGGGATGAGGTTGACCTGCTGATCATTGGTGGTGGCATCAATGGAGTGGGAATTGCCCGGGACGCGGCGGGGCGCGGATTGTCGGTCCTGCTGTGTGAGCAAGGCGACCTCGGCGGTGCAACCTCTTCCGCCAGCACCAAACTAATCCATGGCGGATTGCGTTATCTTGAACATTACGAGTTTAGACTCGTCCGCGAATCTTTGCGGGAACGAGAAATCTTGCTTGATCTCGCGCCGCACATCGTTCGACCGATGCGCTTCGTACTGGCCCACAACAAGAACCAGCGCCCGGCTTGGATGATCCGCATTGGCCTGTTCATTTACGACCATCTTGGGGGCCGCAAAAAACTTGCGGGCAGCCACGGCATTTCATTCAGGAAGCATCCTTCGGGGAGGTCTTTAAATACCGAATTCGACAAGGGATTCATCTATTCCGATTGTTGCGTGGATGATGCTCGGTTGGTGATCCTTAATGCGATGAGTGCGCGTGAAATTGGCGCAGAGATTTTAACCCATACGAAGTGTACAGAAGCCAAGCGCGATAACGGCCAATGGCAGGTGACGCTTTCGGCGACGTCCAAACATGGGGCAGACCGCGACGTCACAGCAAAAGTTCTTATCAATGCTGCCGGCCCGTGGGTTGGGGAGGTGTTGAACGAGCCGCTCTCGTTGCAAAACCCCCACAGTCTACGGCGGGTTAAGGGAAGCCACATCGTGGTTCCCCAACTTTTCGACCACGAATTCGCTTATATCTTTCAAAACCCCGACAATCGAATTGTCTTCGCCATTCCTTATGAGAATAATTTTACGCTTATCGGGACAACCGATGTCGATTATGACGGCGACCCGATGCAGGCCCAAGCATCGGAAGAAGAAGTTGCTTATCTTTGTGAGGCGGTAAGTCGATATTTTAAAACGCCCGTAAAAACCACCGACGTTGTCTGGTCCTATTCAGGTGTGCGCCCCCTTTTCGGAGAAGTAGAAAACGAAGCGTCCGGGTTGAGCCGGGACTATCTTCTAGATATCGACATCGAAAATGACGTCCCTGTTCTCAGTGTCTTTGGCGGCAAAATCACGACCTATCGGAAACTTGCAGAACAGGTGTTAAAGAAGCTTCGCCCCTGGCTACCGGAACAACAGCCTCCCTGGACGGAACAGGGTTCTCTTCCCGGTGGTGACATTGAGAACAATCACTTTGAGGCCTTTCTAAACGAAATTTTGGGCCAATACCCCTGGATGCCAACGGCACTTTTAAATCGTTACGCGCGGGCTTATGGGACCCGCATCCACAAAATCCTCAACAACGCCAGCAGCCTTCAAGACTTAGGCGTCCACCTTGGCGATCTGCTTTATGAGGCGGAGGTCCGCTATCTCAGTGCCGAAGAATGGGCCAGGACCGCCGAAGACATTCTTTGGCGGCGGACCAAGTTAGGTTTGCATGTCACGCCGGAAACGGTTGAAAATCTTGAAACTTGGATGACAACGCATTTTGAGAATTCGACTCAAGGAACGACGGCATGAAACCGCTTGATACTTTGCCCGTGGAAATTTGCAAAAGCATCAAGGCCGTGTTGTGCGATATTGATGATACCGTAACCACCGACGGCCGCTTGCAGGCGAATGCGTACAGCGCCATGGAAGCCCTCCACGAAGCAGGACTAATCGTCCTTCCCATTACCGGGCGACCGGCAGGGTGGTGCGACCATATTGCCCGCATGTGGCCCGTCGACGGCGTGGTCGGTGAAAACGGCGCGTTCTATTTTCATTATGACCGACAAGGTCGTGTCATGCATAAACGCTATCAGTTGCCTGAAACCGCACGCGCCGAAAATCGAGAGAAGCTAGATGCCTTGCGCGATCAGATTCTGGATCAAGTTCCCGGTACCGCCGTTGCTTCTGATCAATTCTACCGCGAAGCCGATCTGGCGATTGATTTCTGTGAAGATGTTCCGCGGCTGCCCATAGAAGAAGTAGAGCGCATCGTGAAAATTTTTACCGACGCCGGAGCCACTGCCAAAATCAGTTCCATTCACGTCAATGGATGGTTCGGGGCCTATGACAAGTTGACCATGACCCACACTCTATTTTCAGAAATATTTAAGACCGATCTGAGTTTAGAGAAAGATCACCATATCTTTGTTGGTGACAGCCCGAACGACGGCCCCATGTTCGACTACTTTCCTCATTCCGTGGGTGTCGCCAACGTTAATGATTTTAAGGATCAGTTGCCTGCTGCGCCTCGTTATGTCACCAGCGCACGGTCCGGCGATGGTTTCTGTGAACTGGCAGACACACTACTGAAGGCACGAAATTCGTCATAAATTTTTAATAAGAGAGAAAACAGTTACGTGCTCTCCCTAACCTTGTTATCCTAACTTCACAATAATCGTAAAACATGGAGGAACCAATGACATCTGTAATACCAAAGGATCGCTTCTTTAAGCCGACTCTTACGGGTTTGGCGGCGGCGATATTGTTAATAGGATCGGTCGGCATCGCGTCGGCTGCAGATTGTAAGAAGGATCGCGGAAATCTTGATTCCCGGTTTTGCGACGACAATGGTGACCTGGTCGCCGATACACCGATGGATTCTTCAAAGTGGCTCAATCCCAGCACCTTGGTCTTTTCCTACACGCCGGTTGAAGACCCGTCTGTTTATGAAAACGTGTTTGTCGAATTCATGGATTACATGTCGAAAGTCACCGGCAAAAAAGTTAAATGGTATGGTGCAGATTCCTACGCCGCCCAAGTCGAAGCCATGCGCTCTGGCCGTTTGCATGTCGCAGGGATTTCGACGGGTCCAACGGTATTCGGTGTCAACTTGGCGGGATACGTGCCGGTTGCCATCATGGGTAAAAACGACGGTCGGTTTGGCTATCGCCTTCAGCTGATCACCCACAAGAGCTCCAACATTAAAAAGATGACGGACCTAAAAGGGCGTAAGATCGCTCACGTAACGCCGTCGTCCAACTCCGGCAACCAAGCGCCTCGCGCCCTGTTTAAATCAATGGGTGTGACGCCGGATAAAGATTACAAGGTGAGCTATTCCGGCAAACACGATAACTCGATCATGGGGGTTGCTAATAAAGATTATGATGCAGCACCTGTGGCATCCAGTGTCCTCGACCGCATGCACGACAAGGGCGTGGTCAATAAGAAAGACCTGCGGGTTATTTGGCAGTCAAAATTGTTCCCGACGACGTCTTATGGTGTCGTCTACAACCTGCATCCGGATCTAAAGCAGCTCATCACTTATGCGTTCCTGTCGTTCGATTGGAAAGGCACGGCCTTGCATAAAGAGTTTGGCAAAAAGTCCGACCGCTTTATTCCGATCACGTTCAAAGATCATTGGACGGACATTCGGACCATTCAAGAAACCAACGGGACAAAATACACCCAGGATTCTTTGTCGGGCTTAAAAGTCAAAAAGAAGAAGAAAAAGAAGAAGAAAAAATAGCCGCAAGACGGACATAACCACCGCCGCCACCTCCGGGTGGCGGCGGATGTTTTTTGAGAATTTTATTTAAACTCGTCTTAATTTAATGTCGCCTGGGGCCCAATGCTAGAAATTACTGATCTTGTTAAACAATATCCGAATGGCTTTAAGGCACTGCACGGCGTCTCTTTAAGCGTCACAGAGCCACAGGTTGTCGCTGTGATCGGCTCGTCCGGTGCCGGAAAAAGCACGCTCATCCGCTGCATCAACCGCCTAATCGAGCCGACCACGGGCACGATCAACCTTGACGGAACAGAAATCACCACCCTGAGCCGCAGCAATTTGCGCAAGGCCCGCCGTCGCATGGGTATGATCTTTCAAGAATACAATTTAGTTGAGCGCCTGACGGTTATGGAGAACGTGCTATCAGGCCGCTTGGGCTATGTCAGTTTCTGGCGCGCTTATACTCGGAAGTATCCCCCGGCAGATATACAGGCGGCATTCGAATTGTTGGATCGGGTCGGTCTTGAGGGCCGTCAAGATACCCGGGCAGATGCCTTGTCTGGGGGCCAGCGCCAACGGGTCGGCATCGCCCGCGCTTTGATGCAGCAACCCGACCTTCTGCTGGTTGATGAACCGACCGCCAGCCTTGACCCCAAAACCTCGCGCCAGATCATGCGACTGATTTGTGAACTGGCCCACGAACGGGGCACACCAGCGCTGGTCAACATCCACGACGTGGCCTTGGCGCAAAATACCGCTGACCGAATTATTGGTCTCAGGGATGGCAATCTCGTCTTCGATGGAAGCCCCGGTGAACTCAGCCACGATGTGTTGACCGAGATTTACGGCGAAGAGGACTGGAGCACGACGATCCAGGATGTCGAAGACAATGGTGACGAGGCGGAAGAATGAGCCACCCGACCACCTGGAAACCGCCGACCCTGTTCCCTAACGAATGGATGCGTCAGGCGACGCTTGTAATTGGTTGTCTCTATCTGGTGTGGTCGATTGGCTCGTTCGACGTCAATTGGGACCGAATTGCACAAGGCATCCCCCGCGCAGGTAATATGATCGCCCGCATGTTCCCGCCAGATTTCGGTCGCTGGGAACTACTGGTTAAGGGCGTCGTCGAAAGCCTGGAGATGGCCTTTACCGCGAGTTTCGTTGGCATGATTCTGGCCATCCCGTTGGGACTTTGTGGGGCTTCCAATCTGGCACCGCGTCCGGTCTATCTGGCGGCCCGAAGCATTATCGTTCTGACACGAACTTTCCACGAAGTCATCATCGCAATCTTTTTTGTGAAGATATTTGGCTTTGGTCCCTTGGCGGGTGTGCTGACATTGATTGTCGCCTCCGTCAGTTTCATTTCGAAGATGATTGCCGAAGATATCGAAAATATGAATCCGGGTCAGGTCGAAGCCATTCGCGCCAACGGGGCCGATTTCCCGAAATTATTGATCTACGCCATCGTGCCGCAAATTCTGCCGCGATACCTGGGCGTCTGTATATACAGATTAGATGCAAACATCCGACATTCAACTGTTGTCGGCATTGTTGGTGCCGGCGGCATTGGCATGACCCTCAGTGCCACCTTCAAACGCTATGATTATGATTTTTCTCTGGCCATTCTATTGACGATCATTGCTTTGGTTTTTATCGGTGAAATTTTCTCCAACTGGGTCCGGGGAAAGCTTCGATGAGCCCGGCTGAGCACGCTGCCAAATACCCGGAGGTCTGGCGCAAGTTTTCACCTCGTCAATCACTCATTCGTTACGCATGGTACGTCGGCATCATCTTTGTAGCGATTTGGTCAATACGGCACCTGGATATTCCGTGGGAATACTTTGCCGACGCCCACGTTCAGGCAGCAGACTTATTAACCCGCATGTATCCGCCTGCCTGGGGGCATTTTGGCGACGTTCTCGCCCCGCTGATCGAAACCATCCACATTGCCACCTTGGGCACAATCGTCACATTTGTTATTTCCATACCAATTGCGTTCTTGGCCGCCCGAAATACGACATACAACGCAACCACCTGGTTTATCGGGCGCTTTATTCTGGTCGCCTCGCGATCCATCAATACCATTGTCTGGGCGCTGATCTTTGTCGCGGTTTTCGGACCTGGTCCGGT
Organism: Rhodospirillaceae bacterium; assembly: GCA_018660465.1. Taxonomy (NCBI): domain Bacteria; kingdom Pseudomonadati; phylum Pseudomonadota; class Alphaproteobacteria; order Rhodospirillales; family Rhodospirillaceae; species Rhodospirillaceae bacterium. The sequence continues at coordinate 2,243 of JABJKH010000117.1, read as the reverse complement.
AGCAGGAATTTGGGCGATAACATTTCGCTCCATCGGCTTTATGGGAAAACTGATCGCCGAGGCCATTGAGGAAATTGATCATGGTGCTGTCGAGGCCATCGAAGCCACAGGGGCGTCGCGTCTGCACGTTCTCCTAATCGGTGTCCTGCCCCAGGTTCTGCCGATCATCTTTGGCACGACGATCTATCGCTGGGATATCAACATCCGCGAATCAACGGTGTTGGGTTTTGTTGGTGCTGGCGGGATTGGGATCGAGCTTTATTCATCAATCAACCTGTTCAACTGGCAGGAAGTCGCGGTCATGCTGATTTCTGTTTTTGGCGTGGTAATCATCAGTGAGTTTATTTCAGCCACCGTCCGCCAACGGATCACCTAACCGCCGAATTACATTTCTAATATTCTAAGCTCGGCGTTCGAAGCGTTCGCCCCGGTCGGCCCCCGCCTCGAAACGAAGATGTCGGGTGCAGTCGCGGATGCTGTCCAGTTTCTCCAAGGTGTCGATAACGGTTTGCAAGGCGGCGATGTCTTTTTCGGGCAAGAACCCCTGACAACAATCGGTGAACTTGGCGAGGCGTTCGGCATCGTTCAAGGGATTGGCCGCATCGCCCTTGGGAATTTCTTGGGCAGCATGCAGGGCCTGTCCGTCCTTAAGGACGATATCAACAATGGCCGGGAGATGGGTGGTTTCGCTATCACATTCTTTTTCCAAATCATGGGCCTGCATGTCAATCATTCCGAAGAGTTCTCGAATTTCGGGACGCTGCACCGCCGCGGGCGTGAAATCGGAAAGGCCGATGGTGCCGGATTGCAGCGCCACACTCACACAATACTGCATGGAAAAGCGCGCTTCGAATTCTGAGTCTGGGGCAGAATAACGCAGGTTCTTAACCTGTCCCGGCCGCACCTGAACATTGACGGATGCAACATCGTCGGCCGCAAATTTATTTTCAGCCATCAGATCAAGAACACAATCGATGGCACGGTGGGTCGCAGCACAGCACGCGAAGCGTTTGACGGTTAATCCTTGGCGTTCGATGGCCAGCGGGTCGCCTAAAGTTTCGAGCCCATACTCCCAACCCGGTGCCGTCGGACCACCGTAAATTTCCATCATTCCCATCGGGCCTTCCAACGCATTGACCCGCCCTTCAACTCCGGCTTCGGCCAACTTCGCGGCCTCAATGGCGTTCTTGGCAGCAAGCCCCGCATGCAACGGTTTCGCCATGGAACCAAACTGCACCTTTGTGCCACCGGCGGAACTGAAGGCCAAGTTCATCGCGTGCGCAAAGCGCCCAGCATCGAGCTTCATCAGTCGTGCACAAGCACCTGCCGTACCGATCACACCGATCGTTGCCGTCGCGTGCCAACCTTGTTCATAGTGTGATCTGTTCAAGGCACGTCCCAAAGCGCCATGCATCTCAAGCCCGACAATGTAGGCATCAATAATGTCATCGCCTGTGGCATTGATCTCGTCGCCCAAGGCAAACAATGCGGGAACCAAGGAAGCAGAGGCATGGGTGATCGCTTCTAAGAAGGTATCGTCAAAATCCAGCGAGTGCGCCGCCATGCCGTTGGCCAGTGCGGCATAGGGTGAACTTGCCTTACCCAAACGCCCAGCAACGACGGATTGGCCATCGCCAAGTCCTTGGATGGCATTTCGCACACTTGCGGCGCCTTCATCACCAGCACCTGCGATCATGCAGCCAACGACGTCTTGAATGGCGTGCTTGGCAGCAGTTCGCGCGGCCTCTGTATGTTCGGAAGAAACAGTCGCGCCCCATGTTGCCAAGCGTTCTGAAACGTACATGATAAATCTCCCTCAATACGATCTGGGCATACCCAAAATGTGCTGCCCAATATAGCTGAGAATTAAATTTGATGATATAGGCGCTGTGCGTGACAACCGGGCCTCGCGCCATTTGCGTTCGATGTCGTACTCGCGCGCAAAGGCAAATCCGCCGAACGTGGTGAAACAGGCTTCGCCACAAGCCCACGCAGCTTCGGACGCCAGCAGGCGCGCCATGTTGGCCTCCGCACCACAGGGCAAGTTCGCATCGAACATCGCCGCTGCCTTACGCACCATCAATTCAGCGGCTTCCAACTGTGCATAGCCGTGCGAGATCGGAAACTGGATTCCTTGGTTCTGACCAATAGGCCGCCCAAAGACTTCTCGTTCGTTGCTGTAGTCAACGGCCTTCTCAACAAAATAGCGCCCGTTGCCGATGGCTTCGCTGGCGGTCAGGCAG
>JABJKH010000116.1 GCA_018660465.1 Rhodospirillaceae bacterium | reverse complement strand
CCAGCCTGCGATAAGAGTTCTATTACTTCGTCATCAATCGCATTGACTTCTGATCCACTGGGCACTTGAAAGCTCATGTCTGGAAAATTTTCGACCAAAGCCTTTAACAGCTTCTTCACGCGTTTCTTATTGATAAAGAAATTATCGTCCCAAAAATGAATTTCATCAACGCCATAGGTGTCCCGATAATGTTGTATTTCTTCAATGACTTGGGGGATTTCTTTCATTCGGAAGCGGCGGTCTGACATCATCGGCGCCGTACAGAAATAGCACGCGTGTGGGCATCCTCGGGACGACATCATGATCAGAAATTTTTGCTGACTCTTTAAATTGATTTCATAATCGGCCAACCCGGCATTCCAATATTTATCCAGGCCAACCAAATGCCACGCAGGAAGCGGAAGTTCTTTCGGGTCCGGGTAATCATTTTTGGGTGATTTCCAATAGGTGTCACCGTCTTGCAGGATAATTTGTTTTACGTCCCGCAAATCGCCACCCGTGTTAAGAGTTTCTACCAGTTCAATGATCGATCTATCAGCTTCACCGTACATGATGCAGTCAATATTTTCATCTATGACTAATTGCGGCATGCCGGAAGGATGTTGTCCGCCGAATACAACGAAGGCATCCGGTATCGTTTCCTTGGCAAGTCGGCAGAGGTTCTGGGCCTCAAGCCCCCTGTTGGAAAACAGGCAACTGACACCAATCATATCTGGGTTAAAGTCGGCGATGCGTTTGCGGACGTCGTCATCGCTAAGGCCATATAAAATCTGGTTGCCGTTGGATTGCTCATTTTCATAGCCTTCCATCATGACATCTAGAATGTCGACCTCATATCCGTGTTGGAGCAAAGACGCTGCCAGGGAAGCCGGTCCCAAAGGCGGAACGGCAAGTTTCCTTTCCCGTGATCCTTCATCGGTGACCGTAATTTTACCCGGCGGAGAAATTAGCATTATCTTCTGCACTGGGGTGCGCAATGAAACGGTTTGTCTTTCCATAATATCCTAAGCCAACAAAGTTATCGTACGCTCACCGCACGAAATAAATCTTATGCATTCATGGGAAGGCGGCAAAATATAAGTAATGTTAATACTCATTTGCAAGTTTAAACGCGAATCTGCCATGCTGACAAATGGGTTGTAAGCCATCTAATATCAATGGCCTTCGCCCTTATTTCAACAATGTGGTTATATATTTCATCAGTGGTGTTTTTTCGACGGAGTGCCGGTGACCAATAATTCCAACCTTAATGGCACCGACGGCATTGCCGACCAATCCGATGTGTTCCATATCTCCGCCTGCCGCAACCAGCGGCGATGTAACCGCAAGAAACGCATCGCCAGCGCCTACTGTATCGACGGTCGTTTTCGTAAACACCGGGATGCGCCGTGCGCCGTGTGCTTTATCGTAAGTCACACAGCCGTGGCTCCCATGCGTGACGATCAACCTGGAACAATCAATCTTTTCTGGCAGTTTTTCAGCCGCAATTTCCATTACATCGCTATGTTTATCGACGGTCGCTAAACGAGCTTCCGGCGCATCTATACAAACGTAATCCGCCTTTTGGTACTTTGTCACAAGGTTGAAGCCTGTATTAGCGCTATTGCTTTGCGTGTTAACGGCCAAAAACTTTGCATGTTCGATAAGCGTCTGAACGGTTGAGTTGCCGATGAGGCCATGCCCAAAATCGGTGGCGATAACCACGTCCGAATTCTTTGCCTTTTCAACAATGGCCTTATTCACGTCGGCTTCCAAAGTTGCCTCAAGAGGCGAGTCATCCATTGAATAGACTTCAAATAGCTTCCGAATATAACCCGATTCTATGAAACGGGTCTTTGTCGTTGTCGGCGCTTCGTTGCGGTGGAAAACTGTTAATTTTACATTAGGCTTAAGGCTATCGCGAACGAGTTGTTCGTAATCGTCTTGATCGCCAAGACAGGTGATGACCTCCACCTCTGCGCAGAAACTCGCCACATGATTGGCTGCGGCGATTACGCCCCCCGCAAAGATTTCACGATCCTTTAGCAAGGTGGCAATCATATTTTCTTTTGGGGATTTCCCCAACGGCGTCACGTATTGGTACTCGTCGATGATAAGATCACCAACAAGGAGAACCCGGTAGTTTTTTACTTTTTCGATAAGCACCTGAATGGCATCGAACCCGCCCGCGTCCCGTACTGTGCCGAGATAATCGCGGAGAGACGGCTCATAAACGTCCAAATAGTTATTAATCAGCGATGAGGAGCTGAACGTAATATCTCGGGTCAGCACCATCTTTCCGCCGTGTTCCTCAACGGCGTCTCGTTCCGCCGAAATCATGCCCGTAAGATCATCTTCCGGGTTTTCATAATCGGACCCCTTAATGTAAACATCGGGGCGGAGTTGGCGGAGCAATTCAGTCGCATCAGGTGATAAATTGATGCCGACCCAATCGACATATTCCATTGCCGCCAACATTTCGGCGCGGAGTTCTTCTGGGAAGATCGGTCGCCCAGGCCCTTTGTGTACATGCTTGTCGGCCGTGATGGTAACAACCAGGACCGTTCCCTCTCGTCGAGCCGCTTCCAAGTGTCGAACGTGTCCCATATGGACCAGGTCAAATACTCCATGTGCCAGGACCACTTTTTCGCCAGCTTTTTGGGAGTCGCTAACCAATGAAGCCAGTTCAGAAATAGACTTTACCTTCGAACGAGCCGGGCGGGCCGCGAAGTTTTTCTTGGCGTCTTGATTTGACGTTGCTTTAGTCAATGTCGTTATTTCCT
>JABJKH010000115.1 GCA_018660465.1 Rhodospirillaceae bacterium | reverse complement strand
GTGTCGATATAATGCTCGACATAAGCCTGCATTGAGGTGGTTTCAAATTTCGCCGGGTTGTCAGCGCTGACACAGGTATTCAGTGCCTCACTCGACGTTTCCGAGTCAGGATTAAAGAACGTCGCGATAGAGTAACGATCATGTTTCGGCGGAACAACGCGATGCGGGGTCGGCAGGAACCGCCCGTTCGTCCAGCGATTTAGAAATTCGCCGGTGTTAACGAGCACGCCATTTTCGACCGGGTCTGGCCACATCCAGTTTTTGTCCTGATCTAGGATTTGCAGCCCCGGTTCTTCTGCCAACGGCAGCATCGTCAAAAAACTATGATCGCAGTGAGGAGCAATGCCGAACTGATTGTCCTCAGGCTTCACAGGCGGATAGTACGCATTACGGCTCCACATGATAGGATCGTTGAAATAAGGATCAAAAAAGTCTGCCGGTTTGTCCAAGGCCAAGGCGTAAAGCGGTAGTAGATTATGTCCTAGCGCCGCGATGGTTTCCTGATAGGCCACAACTGCATCGCGAAATCCTTCGATCTCAGGCCAACGATTTGGTCCATGAAAGCGTCGGCGTTGCTTTACCGCAGGATGGTCAGCGGGCCGTTCGCGGGCCAAGGTCAGGGTTTCGTTGAGATCCTTCTTGGTGTTCTCATTAATGATCGACGTAATGTAAACTGTCGAGCGAATGGGCACATATCCTAGCGACGTATCATCGATAGAGAATTTTAGTTTTTCGTCTATCGGCAGGGCAAAAAACTTTTTTAAAGCCTCATAAGCAGCATCCAACCGAGAAAAATCGACACCGTTGTTGGTGACGACATAGAAACCTATGTTTTCCTGGACGTGACGAAGTTGGGTCGCCAGTTGCTCCCGCGCACCGGGCTCACCCGCCAGATACGGCCCCATATCCAGGACGGGAATCCGGTCGTATTTTCCGGTTTGTGAATTGATCGCACTGTTCATGATTCAAGTATTTAGAATCATTTCCCCAAATAATCCAGTCCTTCAATTGCCCTTCTAATCTCGGGGTCGATCCCGCAACCCACCAGCGATGTTTTTGTTGATTTCGATCAGCGCGTCCAAATATTCAGCCTGCGGGTCGGCCAGCGCTTTCAGGGTTTGTTGATCAACAAAGGTGCTGATGCCTAAAAGCTTTTGTTTCAGGTCGTCTGTCAATCGGTTGCCATCTTCCAGCAAATCCGCCTGCATCACGGTCCACAGTTTCTGATTGGATTTCAGCACATCCGAATAAGCCTCGTAGTCATGGGTCAGGCTTTTCGCCTGATCCAAGGCAACTGCTGCCTGAGTAAACACGATGGCTTCTGCCGACCGAGGGGTCGCCGCAGATTTTTGAGCCTGAAAATACGCGTTTGCCGCTGAATTCGTCATATGTTTCGTTTTCCGTCTCAAGAACTAAACAGATCAAGAATGCTTTGGTTGGTTTGATTGGCGATAGAAGCACCAAGCAAACTCAATTCACCCTGCGCCTGAAGCGACACCTGTACCGCCGCTTCTTCAGTTAAATCCGCCTCGGTCAACTTCGCGGCACCTTCCTCTGCGATGTTCGCAATGTTGGTGCTGAATTCCTCTCGGATGCTCAAAACAGCATTGTTCGTCCCCAGCGATGAAGAGGTCGAGCGAAGCGTGGTCACTGCTGAGGCGATTTCCCCAACAGCGTTCTGAATATCTGCGTCCGTTGCAAAATTATTACCGGTCGTGACCGCCGAGTTAATGCCTAAGGCCTGAGCATCCGACGGGACGCCGACGATTGAGAGCGACGAGCCACCGTTATCACTGAACGACACATCCAATGTACTGGGCTGTGAACTGATAAGATTAACGCCGCCGAAACTGACATCATTGGCGAGATTATTAATCTGGCTACGGATTTCGTCGAACTGCTGGGCTGCGGCCTCGCGTTCGGCTGCTGAGCCACCGCGTGCCGATAGCGCGACCGCCTCTGCCAAGTCAGCCAGTCGATTAATAGCGTTGATACCAGATTGGGCAGCACCTAGGGCGCTTACCGCCTGGTTGGCTCTGTCCTTGGCATCGAACAATGTACTGGCCCGGTTGGTCAGGCTTTGGGCGGCGAAGAAGGACTGCGCATTGTCGGTCGGTCGGTTGACGCGAAGCCCCGTCGAAAGCCGTTCCTGACTGACCTGTTGCAACGCCGAAAGCCGCTGCGTATCGAACAGCGATCTTTGTGTTACAGCAGAGAGCGTCACGTCGGCCATCGTTTAATATTTCCTTCTGGGCGGGACTCCTAAATTACCCCTCAAATTTATAGAAAATGGCAATATTGGGCTGTGATAAATTGCACACTTATTCTACCAATTTCCTGAGCCGCATCATCCCGCCGGCCACGCAGGCGTTCGCGATTGCCAACACTAGAAACACTTGGGGAATGCTCCAGTCATTGCCAAGCATCCAGGTCACTACCAATGATCCCAGCACCATGAATAATGCGTTGAGGATGTTGTTGGCGGCGATGGTTCTGGAGCGGTGCTGTCGTTCGCTGTGGTGCTGCAAAATCGCGTAGAGGGGGACAGTGTAAATTCCGGCGGCCATGGAAATGGCCAACAGATCAAACAGGATTCGCCAGTTCGTCGTTTCTGCAATAAATGTTGAGGCATTAATCATTGCGCCAGCAGCGGGTGTGGAACCCCATGTTGCGATTGCAAGATCGACCATAAAGACTGTCATCGCCAAGCCTCCAACCGCGACGTAGCGTGCCGAAATTTTTCCGCCTAAAAGCTTGTTGCACCAGAGTGAGCCCAGACCAATTCCGATGGAAAACATCGCCATAAACAAGGTCACAACGGTTTCATCGCCGCCGAGCACAAGCTTTGTAAAATTTGGGAACTGTGACAGGAACGTCGCCCCGACGACCCAAAACCAGGAGATCCCCAAAACCGACATAAAGACGGTTTTCTTTTGCCGGGCGAAGCCAATCATCCGCCATGTTTCGCTGGGGATATTGAAAGATATTTTAAGATCGGGGGCGGCCGCTGCTGCCTCTGGGATTGATCGGCTGGCGCCCCACCCAAGAACGGCAAATAAAATAACGCCAAAGGAAACCAGTTCGGTTCCGCGTTCGGTCAGAATAATCAGCCCCCCCGCAATGGTGCCGATCAAGATCGCCATGAATGTTGCGCCTTCGATCAGGGCATTGCCGCCGATTAGTTCATCATCGCGCAAATGGTCGGGCAAAATACCGTACTTCAGAGGACCAAAAAATGCCGACTGGGTTCCCATTAGAAATAAAACCGCCATCAGAAAATAGGGGGCCTCCATAAAGTATCCCACCACCGCCAATGCCATAATCGCGATTTCAAAGGCTTTGATAATTCGGATCGAACGGGACTTTTCGTATTTATCCGCCAGTTGACCCGCCGTTGCTGAAAACAAAAAGAACGGCAGGATAAACACCCCGGCGGCAACCGTAACAAATATCTGGCCATTGATGTCTAACGCCTGAGCCAGGCGAAACGTCACCAAGACAACGAGGGCCTGCTTGAACAAATTATCGTTCATCGCCCCCAAAAACTGAGTCACGAACAGCGGCAAAAACCGCCTGCTTTGCAAAAGATGAAATTGACTTTCCGGCACGCTCAGCACATTCCTTTCAATATCTACATCGCCAGGAGAATTTGACCATGTCTTTGCTGCCAGCGCTATCCCTGATCGCGAGTTCGTTTTTATTAGGTGCGATGTTGTTTTTCGCCAGCGTTGCAGCACCCGCGATATTTAAGTTTCTCCCGGAAGACGCACGTCCCCCAATGTTGAGAGGAATTTTCCCGAGGTATTACGCGTGGTGTGCAGTTGTCGCGCTGATTGCGAGCGGGCTTGCTGCCCCCGTCCACACAACGCCTGCTGCCATCATGGGAGCCGTGACACTCGGGTTTTTGTTTCTCCGCTACGGGCTCATTCCCAAGATCGAAATTGCCCGTGAAGGCCGCTCCCAAGGCGACGAGGCTGCACGGGCCCAGTTCGCAACGCTCCACCGCCTCAGCGTGTTTATCAATTTGGCTCAAATGGTCGCGACGATTGCGGCTGTTGGGCTAATGGTCCAGGCCGGGGTGTAGCCCTTACACTTGACACACTGGCCTATCCCAAGTCTGTTTCTTCCCGAAAGAAGACCCGATGATCGAATACTGGATTCCCATAACGGTTGCAGCCGCGTTTCTTCAGAACATGCGCTCGGCCCTGCAAAAACATTTAAAGGGGCGGCTCACGACCTTAGGGGCTGCCTATGTTCGGTTTAGCCATTCCTGGCCGTTCTCGGTCCTTTATGTCTGGGGACTATATGAATTCGGCGGAATGGCGCTGCCCGAAACGAATGGCATGTTTTTCCTCTATTCGGTCTTGGGGGGGCTATCACAGATCATCTTCACGGTCTTGTTGTTATGGCTTTTTTCTTTTCATAATTTTACCGTCGGGACGACCTTTTCAAAGACTGAGATCATTCAAGTCGCCATTCTAGGATTCTTGATCCTGGGCGACACGCTGACCATTGGCGCGGGCGTTGCAATTGTCGTTGCCGTGGTCGGCGTGATGGTGATGTCTGCGGCACAGTCAAAAGTCACGGTGCGTACTTTACTCACCAGCATGACCGAGAAACCCACGCTAATCGGACTGACCTGTGGCGCGTTCTTAGGAATGTCGGTGGTGTTCTTCCGGGGGGCTGCGTTGGCGCTGGGCTATGATGGCATTGTCATGGCGGCAGCCTTTACGCTCGCCGTATCGGTTGTCATCCAAACCGTTATCATGGGCGTCTATATCGCCATAAAGGAACCGCGTACTTTCGTAGATATTTTTGTTCATTGGAAATGGACCCTGGCAACAGGGCTTGCCGGAACGCTGACGTCGATTGGCTGGTTCACCGCCTTCACCATGCAGAACGGCGCCTATGTCCGAGCCCTGGGTCAGATTGAATTGGTGTTTACCTTTATCGCTTCGGTATTCTTTTTCCGAGAAAAAACCAACAATACCGAAGTGCTTGGGATATTGCTGGTTATCGCAGCGATCATTATTTTGATTCTTTGGCGCTAAGGAAAATACTTTGAACACTCTTCCTGATCGTTTAAGCGCTATCTTGAATCAGGAATACCCGACGTTCTCTGAGCAAGAATTCACCCGTCGCCGCAAAGCCTTCGAAGACGCCATGGAACGCCGAGAGGTGCGCCACGTAATCATTCGCGGTGCCTTGAAGGCAGGGTCATCGGTGCAGTGGCTGACGGGTTGGCCGGTAACGGCGGAGGCGGTCATTGTCTATTCCCTTGGCGAGCAGCCCAAGCTCTACATTCAGCACACCAATCATCCGCCGCTCGCCCGCAGGCTTGTTCATAAGTGTGAGGTCGCTTGGGGTGGAGTCTCAAGCCTTGAAAGCGCAATTGTTGATCTTCAGAAACGCGGAGCCAACGGCGAGACCATTGGAGTCGTCGGCATGTATTCCCTGGCCCAGATCGAACGGCTCCAAGGTTTTGCCTCGTCCGTGATCGACATGACGCGCGATTACATCCGGCTTCGCTGGGTGAAGTCGGCGGAGGAGTTAGATTGGCTCAGGATCGGGGCCGCGTTATCTGACAGAGGCGTCTCTGCCCTGAAAAGCGGCCTCCGCCCAGGGATGAACGAACGCGACATGGGCGCGCTGGTGGAAAGCGGATATCTGGACCAGGGTGGAGATAATCAAATCCATTACTTCGGCGTGACATCCATGGCCAACCCGGACTGTTGCGTACCCCGCCAATTCCCCTCGACCCGCAAAGTTAGCGCGGGCGATGTCCTGACCACGGAAATCAGTTCTCACTTTTGGGATTATTCGGGCCAGGTCCTTCGGACCTTCACCATCGATACCGACCCGACACCACTTTACCAAGACCTCCACGACGTCGCTGAAGCCGCCTTTAACGCCATCGTTGGCGTACTGCGCCCCGGCACCCGGCCTGAAGAAATCGTCGAGGCGGCGGAGGTGATCGAAGATGCGGGGTTCACGATCTATGATGATCTGGTGCACGGTTATGGCGGCGGTTACTTGCCGCCGATCCTGGGATCAAAAAGCCGCATGAACGCCCCCCTACCAGACATGGAACTGGAAGCGGGGATGTGCTTGGTGGTTCAACCGAATGTCATTACTACTGACGAAAAAGCAGGGGTGCAGACCGGTGAGATGATGCTGATTACTGAAGCCGGGGCGGAATGCATGCACAGCTTCCCGCCTGGCCTTCACCAGATTAATTTTTGAATTTCTAAAACAAGCCCCGCGTCATGCCGCCATCGACGCTGACCGATTGGCCGACCATGTAGGCTGCGCGTTCGGAACACATGAACACCACGACATTGGCGATTTCTTCAGCTTGACCGAAGCGTTGGATGGGAATTTCCTTGGCAAATTCTTCTTGAACCTCTTCTGGCGTTGTCCCTCTTTCTTTCGAAATAGAATCAAACCGGTTTGTCCAAAGGGGCGTTATTGTCCGCCCCGGCGCAACAGAATTTACCCGAATACCTTCGCCCACCAACTCAGAAGCTAGGGTTTTCGTCAATCCAAAGACACCTGCCTTATGTACGTTGGAAACGCCTTGGTTCGGATAGGGTTGCTTGCCCCCTGCGGCTGACAGAATTACGATTGTGCCAGTGTCGCTTTTGCGAATGAGTGGAAGTGCCGAACGCACCAAGCGCACGTTCCCCAAAATGTTGAATTCATAATTGGCCAACCAATCATCATCGGATAAATCTTCGAATGCCCGGCGTACACTGCCGCCGACAGCTGTCACCAAAATATCAACGTAGTCAGTTTCACCAGCCAGCCACTCGCTCAATTGATCAACCTCACCTGCCTTGGTGATATCGCAGGCCTTAACGTGGACAACGGCGCCGGTTTCCTTACGGATTTTTTCAGCGGCGGGTTCCAACTTTTCGAGACTTCGCGACACGATAAATATTTCCGCCCCTTCCCTTGCCAACCCCATGGCAGATGCAAAGCCGATCCCTTCACTTGCGCCGACGACAACGGCTTTTTTATTTGTTAATCCAAAATCCATAAAACGTCTCCTTAAGCATTAATTTCAGCGCAGCGCGCCAGCAATCGATTGAGCATTCTTTCGGCCACGTTGACGCCGGTCACGTGTTCTTCACGATAGAAATTGAACGGGTACGTCAGGTCTTCAACCATGGCTTTTCCGTCCGCATCAATCACGATATTTACCGCCGTGCAATCAAGTTCATGCAAGCGCGCGGCCTTACAGGCTAAGTCCTTGATGTCATTCGGAGCCGACCACGGCAGCACGATGTCAAAGTCTGAGAAACAATAGCACCCTTCCCCCTTGGACAAATATTCTATTGCCGTGATGACTTCGCCTTCCAAAACCACCAACCGCACGAAATGGGCGATGTTCAGGATGGGCTGCAGGGTCGCAGTTCTTTTCAAGGCCAGGACGTAGTCGGTCAGGCTGATCAATCCTTCGAACGTATCGACCTGAGCAAAGCTTGTGGCCCCTCCCCCTGCAGACCTCAGCATCAATGGAAAGGCTCCGACATCGGCCTGTTGATCCTTTAAATACGGGATGCTTTTTTCACGCAGCGTGGCTTTCGGGACAAACGGCACATCGTGCTTCCGATAAAGTGCGTTCCGGTCGTAGGCAGGATCAGTAAGCACCGGATAGCTGCCGGCAAACGAGGTGCACTTAAATTGCTCGTGAATTTCAATTTCCGTCTGCCGCCCCGTCACCGATGTTCTATAGAGAAGATAAGACGTGTCCGCACGAAGATCGGGGAATTCCGTGGCATCGGGTGCCACCTCCAAAACCCACAAATCTAGGTATCGAGCCTGGCGCTGGAAGGCAGCCTTGAGCAGTTTATCCTCAGCGTCGTTGATCAAGACCACGACCGGTCGAGGACCTTCTCCAGGCCACTCAGCCCTCGGCTCTTGGGACGCCTTCGCGATCAAATATTCAACCATCTTTTCCGACGTCGGAAATTTCGTACTAAGCTGGGCGCGTGGGAAGTAGGCCGGGTTATTGACTTCCAGGACATAGTTCTCGTCGTCTCCCTCAATCACATCAACACCGCCGAAATCGAATAAGTGCCCTTCTGTCGCTCGAATGGCAGCCTGCTCGACTTCTTTAGAAAATTTCACCGGCTCTACATCGATGTCTTTTTCCGCACGGTTGGTGCGGAAATCATCGTTGGTTTTATTATAAGCGATGCTGTCGATGACTTCTCCGCCCAGCACAATGAGACGCGCGTGCCGATCATGAGCGAGAAATTCTTGCATTTGAAACGATGATGTATCGCCGTGCGCAAACACCGTCCGAGCGACGGAGAGCAAGCCTTCCAGGCTATCAACCTGAATAACGCCGATGCCGTGACCGCCCGGAATTTTATGTTTCACGATCAGCGGATAGCCGCCCACCCGTTCCGCTGTTTCCGCCAATTGATCATCGCTTGGCACGGTTACTTTTTCGGTTTTTGGAATGGCAAACCCGCCGAGATCACTCATCAACTGTAGAGAATATTTATAGGCGTATCTGATCAGCGATACACAGCAATATGTCTGATAAAATTCTTTTTCTTTATCGTAGGTGCCTGGGTAAGGGGCGACGCGGTACAGCAGATATTTTTCGGTCGGATTAAGTTCCGGCAGCGGATCCCGATAGTCATGTGCGATAACGTCCACCTTAAATTTCTTCGCCGCCTTTTGCAGCAAATCAACAGTGGTCTCGTCCGTACCGCGTTTGACGATCAAGATGAGCTTCATGTGGTCTTAAAATTCCTTAAAGTCCGTCGTGCCGTCTTCTTTAATCTGGCGGACCAGATCAAGCTCCCAGGTCAGATATTCGTTCATCGCGGCGGGAATTTCCTTCTCGTTGTCATAAGGTTTTAAGACGACATCATCGGTCGCCGTGGCCATGTTCTCCGCGCCTTCGCTCCACGATAATCCCGCTGCCTTCCATGCCTTTGTCCCACCCTTAAGAATTTTGACCGGTGTATCGGTTAGTGCCTGAATTTCGGGCGCCACCAATCTGGCAAGGATTCCGTCTGGCGACGTCAGAACCAAACAGGACGTATCTGGAAGGACCTTCAAGGCATCTTCTAAAAGCATCCTATTTGCGAACCAAGCTCCGGAGATATGACCTTTCTTGTAGGCAGCACTTGTCGCCAGATCAATCAACACCGCATCCGACGCGTCCAATTCAGCGGCAGATATTTCATCGACGCTGATCTCGTTCAACCCTGGAATAGTCGGAACGTGAGCGCCGGTTTCTAATTCGACATCCAGCCCACCTTGAAGCACGACCACATCATTCCAGCCCATCTGAATTAGCCAGTGTGCCGCCATGGTGGCGCGTACGCCGGTATCATCGATAAGCACGACCTGCGCACCTAAAGTTCCAATAAATAAATCCGTGCCCTGAACTAATTGTCCGCCGGGGGCAGAGATTGATCCTGGCATGTGCCCGGCCTCATACTCTTCAGGGTGGCGGACATCCAGAAGATAGGTCGTTCTGCTCGCGTCATCCTGCCATTCTTTCAGCCCGGCCATGTCGATGGTCTTCACACCGAACCTGGCTGCAACGCGCTCGGCTACGGCCAGTGCTTTTTCCATGCCTTGGTCCGAAACATCGGGGGCAAGATGGGTGCTGCCGTGTTCGCACTCATAGCCTGCAAGCTGCCATCCCATTGTGCCATTCCTAAGCGCTTTTACGCGGTTGGGAATTCCCGCATTGACCAACGATTGCGCGCCGATGATACTGCGCGTCCGTCCGGCGCAATTGACCACCACCAATGTATCCGGCGATGGCGCAATATCGTGTACTCGGTAGGCAAGCTCGGCCCCCGGCACATCGACGCCGGTTGGGATATTCATGCGGTGATATTCTTGAAACGGGCGACTGTCCAACACCACCATGTCTTCGTCGCTATCGATCAGCGCTTTCAACTCGTCGGCGGAAATATTGGGCGTGTCATTATTGTGTTCGACGAATTCACCGAAGGCTTTGCTGGGAACATTAAAGCCACTGAACAGAACGTACCCAGCATCCTCCCAGCCTTGATTACCCCCCTCAAGAACGGAAACATCGCTATAGCCATAGCCCGCTAGTTTCTCTGCCGCACGCGCTGCCAGCCCTTCCCCCGCATCACACAGAATAACTGGCACGGACTTTCTGGGCACGAGATCAAAAATCCGCATCTCCAGCTGGCTCATCGGCATTGGTCGCGCATAAAGCAAATGGGATTGTGCAAAAATTCCTTCTTCCCGTACATCCAGCAGCGCCAATTCGCTGCCGTCTACAATCTTCGCCCGTAATGCCTGTGCAGAAATCGTCTTCGTCATGTAAATATCCCCCCATTTGGTCGGGCAGTACCTATTAATGTCCCGGCCCAATTTTTTAATGGCATTTCCAGCCATGCATCCAAAACGGCATCCTCAAGTGCGCCTAATTGTTGGAGCACGGCCGCCATGGCGACATCAGCGCCCCGCCTGGCACCATCATCTATTTTCAAAGCAATACCCAACCCTAAATGAGGCACAAACGCAACCTGAACACCTTCCGCACCGCCCTTGGATAATACGGTTCCCTTCGTCGCCTGCATCAAGGCCGTGTCGAAGCGGTCTTTGCCAGCCACCAGATAAGGGTAGGCCGCCATGGCTTTGCTGATGCGCCCAATCGCGCGTTGCCGTGACGGTGCCTGTTGATCTGGATTAGCGAGCTTTGCCATACCCGTCGCAATTGCCGTGAGCGACATGCCCATTACTGGAATTCCACACCCATCAATCCCCTTGGGTGCTTCGGAAAGATCACATTCCATCATGTCTTCCAGGGTTTCTTTAATGCGTTGCTGAACTGGGTGTTCCAATTTGATATAGCCAGCTGTCGGTTCACCCATATGCTGCGCTGTGCTCAGCATTCCCGTGTGTTTGCCGGAGCAATTATTATGGACCTGAGTAGGATCATTCTGGGCGCGATACAAAGCTTTCCGCGTTTCCTCAAGCAAGGGCGGGCAGGTGCCGCATTCCAAATTGTCTTCGCCTAGACCCAGCCGTGTGAGCCAGCTACTGACTGTATCCGTATGAATTTCTTCGGCGCTATGGGATGAACACGCGAGGGCAATTTCTTGATCGCTGAGGCTAAATTTATCGGCCGCCCCGGTTTCAATTAGTGGCAAAGCCTGCAACGGCTTTATGGCGGAGCGAGCGTAAATCAATCGATCCACGTCACCCCATTTGGCTGTGAGCGCCCCGGAACCATCCACCACCGCAACAGCCCCCCGATGAAAGGATTCCACGAGCTCGCCGCGGGTGAGTTCAACAAGAATTGGGTTAGACGTTTTCATTTGGAGACTTTTCGATGTAAAAATTTATGTCAGAAATATAAAGCATCTTAACCCAAAGTACATACGAGGAATCCATGCCGATCTTGGAAATTATCAGTTCCGCTTCCTGCCCTTATGCCCAGCGCACCCGCATGGCCCTGCTGGAAAAGGGATTGGATGCTAAGCTAACCGTCATCGACCTGAATAATAAGCCAGATTGGTTCTTCGAAATTTCGCCTTATGCCAAAGTGCCTGTCGTCCGGCATGGCGACACCGTGGTCTTTGAATCAGCCGTAATCAACGAATACCTGGAAGAAGTCTACCCGGACCACCCGCTCCTGCCTCAAGATCCAGCAGGCCGGGCCGTCGCGCGCACCTGGATCGATTTCGCCAACGTCCGGTTAATACCGCATTTCTATAAATGCATGCTGGCACAAGACGATGAAGGCCAAGTGCTTCACAAACGAAAAATATTTGAAGCCATAGAGTTCATGGAGTTCGAAGGCCTGCGCAAACTCAGCGACGGCCCATTCTGGCTGGGCGAAGACCTGAGTTTGGTCGACCTCACCTTCTACCCCCACTTAAGCCGCTTTCCAGCCCTCGCCGAATACAGAGGGATTGAAATCCCAGAAGACCACACCCGCCTCAAACAATGGCTCCAATTGATGCGCGAGCGCCCTTCGGTCCAACAAACCAGCCTAAGCGACGAAGCTTATATTCGAAATTGGAGCAAATACGCCACCAACAGCAGCACAGGTACAACGGCGCGGGATATGAGGGAGTCTTAAATTATTGAGACTTATCGCCTAGAGTAATTAGTACCGATAACTCAGATCAATACCATCCATCAAGCGACAATAGGCAGGCCAGTCTGCTGAGCCGCGACCGGCGTCATGGTTTGCAAATTGAGCCGCTACTTTTTCACAAACGTCGGGGGGAATTTCGATGAGTTCACTCCCCGTTGCTTCCAATTTAAGTTGGATGGTGGCGGCGCTCATCAGGTATTTCATCAGAATGAACCCCTCCCGCGCGGTCTTACCAACGGTTACCAAACCGTGGTTGTGCAGGATCAAAGCTCGGTTTTCTCCAAGCGCATCCAGTATCCGCTGACGTTCGTCAAAGTCCTCCGTTATCCCTTCGTAAGCATGGTAGCCGACACGATTGTAAAAACGGGTCGCCGCCTGAGATAACATTCGAAGACCACTTTTTAAACCGGTGATGGCCATGCCGATATCGGTATGAACATGAACCACGCAATTCACGTCGGGACGCCCCTGCAACACGCCGCCATGCAAGGTGAACCCGGGCCTGTTGATGCCTGCCGATTCATCTAAATCCTCATGCATATCGACTTTGACGAGGCTTGATGCGGTGACCTCCGTCCACATATCCCCATGGCGTTTCATCAATAATTTCGTGGGCTCTCCCGGCACCCGCATGGAGCAATGATTATAGATCAAATCGCCCCAACCGTAGTGGGCGCACAGCCGATAGACGGCGGCAAGATCAATACGCGCCTGCCATTCTTCAGCAGTCATTCCATCTGGTGCCGTGTTCATATGCATTACTCCTCAATCTATGGGAAAAAGACCGTGGCGGTCTAAAACCGAGTTGATATCAGGTGAGGTCAGCCACTCTATCACGGTAGTCCCGGTCTCGCGTTCTGTCGCCTGGGCATGCAGCCCAACCGATAGAGTCGTGATTTTTTGAATGGCATCAGGAACCGGACCAACGATTTCCACACCCTCAACCAGCCTGTGCTCACAGATTTGCTGCAAGGCAATTTCAATTTCACCCGTTATCAAAAATTCTGCTACCGACCCGCCTTGTCCGAATGTCGTCTTGGCGTTCACGACGTCGAGAATACCCAAGTCGTCGAGCACCTTGGCCATATGCACGCCACTCGCCGCCAGCGTTGCGGGATTTGTATATCCGACCGAATTCGCATCCAACAAAGCCTGTTTAAAATTTGCCACGGTTTCAATGTTGGGATGGGACGCACCGGCCTTGACCGCAACGCCCACAATAGACGTCGCAAATTTTTCTCGCGATCCGGCCACAACGAAACCCTCGGAAATCAATGTATCGATTGTATCAGGGGTGGCGATTACAATGTCGTAAACGGCCCCCCCTCGGCACTGATCAAAGGCCGTTCCACTTGGCCCATACGTCATGGCAAATTCATGGCCTGTCTGGCGCTGAAAGTCACCCGCCAATTCTTCCAGTACACCCTTTAAGGCAATCGTCGTAAGAACCTTTAGCACGCGCGCAATGTCTCCCGATTTGTTGCAAATATAGTCAGAAAATTTGGAACCAGTTTGCGGCTGAGCCAATGGAATATCCGATTTCTCTGGTTTGCCATTTTAAGCGGTTGGCCCGCGATGATGCAAACGCCCGAATGTTCCAGGCATCCAGTTTATATGGAGGGTCACTGTGATCATCGGTTTCATTTCAGGAATAAAATTCTCATCACAATTACTTGAAATCGCTTGTAGAACGGTTGTTTCAAAATACTGCGGAAACTAAACTGGACAAACAAAAGATCAACTTGAAAGCGGCAAAGGTTCCCATGCAGAATCGTAGAAAATTTCTAACCGGTGCATTCGGTGCAGGTCTTGGTTTCGCCGCCTTGTCATTCCCTGTGGTGGCGCGGGCAAACTATGATGCGCCCAAGGGATTCCATCATCAAGATTGGTTCATGCCGACAACGTTTGACCTCCGCCAGGACCATAAAGCGGCGATGGATTCTGGAAAGCTGTTGGTCCTGTTGTGGGAGCAAGAGGGCTGTACATATTGCAAACAAATGCACGAGGTCGCTTTCGCCTATGAAGAGATTGTGGACGTCGCCAAAGCCAACTTTCATATCGTTCAGATGGACATGCGGGGCGAGAGACCCTTTGTCGATTTCGAGGGGAATAAGTCGACCGAGGGTAAGATCGCCAAATCCATGGCGGTGACCTTCACACCGACCACACAGTTCCATGATAAAAAAGGCGAAGTCTATCGTATGCCGGGCTATGCTAATCCACCAGTTTTTAAAGCAGTCTATGACTACGTGGTCGAAAAAGGGTATAAAGAAAGCGGCTTTAGAGATTGGATTAAGAAGAAATCAGGGGAATAGCCGTGTCGAAGACTCTTTATGATCAATTCTTCTTGATCGTTCTCGCAGCGATTCTTGCTTTAACGCTCTCAGTCCCGTCTGCTACCGCCCAAAGGATCAAGTCTGCTAAGGAAAATGTCGACAGAATCCAGCAATGGAACAACTTTGCCGACGGCCTTTTCCTGATCCACCAGAAACGGCTGGAAACCATAAAAATAAAAACGTCCGAGCGTCTTGGCGGATACTGTCCGTCGTCATATAAATTGGAACAATCACCGGCCTGATCTAAAGGAGGATCTGGCTCATCTGGTTCAAGATATTAAGCGGCGTATTTGCGGTATTGCAAGCGCCGGTGTTCCATTGTTTTCAGTTTGATCCTTTCCCGC
>JABJKH010000114.1 GCA_018660465.1 Rhodospirillaceae bacterium | reverse complement strand
CCTGATCTGCGGAGAGCATTATGGCCAGCGGCCATCAAACAGTGCCGCATCAACAGGCCGAACACATGGCAGCACCGACCAAGCGTTGCATCAGCGTTCAAATTAACCCTTGCCAACAGGGAGCCGTCCACACATGGCTATAAGGCGACTAAATCAGAGTTAGCGATCAATGTCTGCTTTTCTGTATAAATGAACTGTTTCTGAGAAAATATTCCCGACAATATGAGCCATGCCATAGGTGATAATATTAGCGTATAATGCCTACTATGTCTTTTTTGGTCGCGCTGTTGATCCTATTGGCCCTGCTCTTGATGCTGTTCCTAGTCATGGGACCAGCCTTGGCCCAGGCTGCGGCCATGTCAGTGCCGTCGACAATGATCCTAAAGACCACTCCCCGCACTCAACCCACTCAGCCTGCTACAATCTCCCCACCATCCCAACCCGCCCAACCCGCCCAACCCGAAGTCTTCGAAGATGAATTTATCGACTTGGAACGCATCGGTGGCCGCGTTAAAGCATCATCGGTTAAGACCGTCGAAGGACTTGTCCAAACCCACCAACAAGAGGCTCTCGCCGTCATTCGCGGCTGGATGGCGCAAAACGGGTATTGAGTGTCGCTAAGAAATTAGGGCTAAATAAAAACCATGGGATGCTGTCACGCCTTTAGCTTTACCGATGGGGGGGAAACCGCGTTTTCCGTCGATGTTTCGGCCCTTACTTTTGGGCCGGGTGTTCTCGCTGAACTGGGCGCGCATGCCACAGCCAAGGGCCTGAAACGGGTGGCCCTATTTACAGACAAAGGCCAAGCACGTCTGGAACACATCACCGTTGCCACAAAATCATTAAAAGACTCTGGTCTGGATGTGGTGATCTATGACGATGTTCGGGTAGAACCAACCGACCAATCGTTCAAGGACGCCGCCGATTTTGCCAAAGACGGAAATTTCGATGGTTATGTTTCGGTCGGGGGCGGGTCAGTCATCGATACCACCAAGGCAGCAAACCTGTACGCCACCTACCCAGCCGAATTTCTGACATATGTTAATGCGCCGATTGGGGAGGGGGCAGCGATCCCGGGGGTCTTGAAACCCCATATTGCCTGCCCAACGACGTCTGGAACGGGGAGCGAATGCACCGGCATCGCGATCTTCGATTTGCTGGCGATGGAAGCGAAGACCGGTATTGTCGGACGGGAACTCCGCCCAACCCTGGCGCTGATTGATCCAAACGTCACAGCAACTCTGCCTTCAAGAGTGGTCGCCAGCAGTGCCTTCGACGTGCTGAGCCATGCCTTGGAATCCTATACAGCCATGCCTTTTACCCAACGCCCTTCACCTCAGAACCCAAGCCTCCGCCCCATGAGCCAAGGGGCCAACCCCTGGAGCGATATGGGGTGTCGCGAAGCCCTTCGTTTGGCGGGGCTCTATATGGAAAGAGCAGTTGCAGATGCCACGGATACCGAAGCCCGTAGCCAATTGATGTGGGCGGCGACCCTGGCCGGGATCGCTTTTGGGAATGCTGGATGTCATGCGCCTCATGGTATGTCCTATTCGGTGTCAGGATTGGTAAAAGAATTTTGTCCTGAAGGCTATCCCGTAGGCGTGGCCATTGTTCCTCACGGCATGTCGGTGATTGTCAACGCGCCGTCGGTTTTTAGATTCACTGCCGAGGCCTGTCCCGAACGTCACTTGGCAGGGGCTGAATGTTTGGGTGCGGACATCGCGGGGGCTGGCAATGATGATGCCGGGGAAGTTCTTTCTGGGCGACTAATTGAGCTGATGAAATCGACAGACCTGCCGAACGGCCTCACGGGTGTTGGCTACGGCGAACGTGATATTCCCGCGCTGACGAAAGGATCATTTCCGCAACAAAGATTGCTTCAAAACGCGCCCCGAAAAATAAGTGAGACAGACCTTGCGGGGCTGTACCAAAACGCTATGTCTTACTGGTAAACCAGCCATCAGGAGGAAACCATGCTGATCGGTGTTCCAAAAGAAATTAAAGATAACGAATTTCGCGTTGGATTGGTGCCGTCGAGCATTCGGGAACTGATATCGCACGGCCATTCTGTGGTAGCTGAAACACAGGCCGGGGCGGGTATTGGATACTCGGATGCGGACTACCGCCAAGCAGGAGCGGAAATCGTCGATCGCGCTGAAGATGTTTTTGCTCAGGCTGAGATGTTGGTGAAGGTCAAAGAACCGCAAGCTGCTGAACGCAAAATGCTACGCGAAAACCAGATTCTATTTACTTATCTTCACTTGGCACCCGATCCAGATCAGACAAAAGATTTAATAAGTTCAGGGTCAACATGTATTGCCTATGAAACCGTGACTTCCCAGACGGGCAGCCTGCCTTTACTCGCCCCAATGAGTGAGGTCGCGGGCCGGATGTCGGTCCATGCAGGCGCACACTGCCTGGAGAAAGCTGGCGGCGGGCGCGGCATGTTGCTGGGGGGTGTCCCAGGTGTGCGCCCGGCCAACGTCGCCGTTCTGGGTGGAGGCATGGTCGGATCAAACGCCATCTTCATCGCCCTCGGGATGGGGGCAAATGTGGCCGTTCTGGATCGCAATGTAGATGTACTTCGGCGCCTAACCGACCGCTTTGGCCCTGCCCTTAAGACGGTCTTCGCATTACAAGATGTCGTTCATGAATATGCCGTATGGGCGGACTTGCTCATTGGTGCGGTACTGGTGCCGGGTGCTGAAGCCCCAATGCTGGTGAGTGAGGACATGGTCAAGAAAATGAAACCCGGTGCGGCAATCGTAGACGTTGCCATTGACCAAGGCGGCTGCATTGCGACGTCCCGTGCCACCACCCACGCGGACCCCACGTATATAGAGCATGATGTAGTTCACTACTGTGTTGCCAACATGCCGGGTGCCGTGCCGCATACATCAACATATGCTTTGAACAACTCGACCCTGCCCTTTACCTTGGCGCTTGCAAACAAGGGGGTGCGGAGCGCGATGCAGGAAGACGAACACCTGAGAAACGGACTCAACGTTCACGCAGGAAAAGTAACCTGTTCTGCTGTGGCGGAAGCTCTTGAACTTGACTATATAGACGCCTTATCCGCGTTGGGTGTCTAATGCTGAGCAACGTTCCCTTCGAAATCCCTGCGTATCTTTTAGAACGCGCCCGCGCGTTGCCTAAAATGACCGTCGCCGTCGCCGGTGCGGGCAATCCTGTGGCTTTGGAAAGTCTGCGTCAGGCGGTTGAGGCTGATTTGGTGGAACCTATCCTGGTTGGCGACCCTGATGATATCAGGGATGCGGCCCGCGCCATCGACTGGGATACGACATCATTTCGGATCGAAGCCGCAGACAGTGAGGCCAAGGCTTCCGAAAAAGCCGTTGCCCTTTGCCGCCATGGAGAAGCCCAGTTGCTGATGAAGGGGCATGTTCACACCGACGAGATCATGCGTGCAGTGATTGATCGTGAGAATGGCCTGCGTACAGGACGGCGCACCAGCCACGTCTTTCACATGACCATTCCCGGTCGCGACAGGGTCATTCACATCACCGATGCCGCCATCAATGTGAACCCCAATACAGACTCCAAAATCGATATCGTTCATAACGCGATTGATATGGCCCGCGCTCTTGGCATGGATCAGCCCAAAGTCGCGGTACTGTCAGGGGCGGAAACGATTAATCCCTCCATGCCGTCCAGCGTTGACGCTGACAAGGTCGTCAGTCGCATTAACAGCCAGCCTGGTACCCCCGCCATCATTGACGGTCCGCTCGGGTTTGATAATGCGGTCTCCGCCGAAGCTGCCAAAATAAAAGGAATCGATAGCCCGGTCGCGGGCCAAGCAGATATCTTGGTCGTTCCCAATCTTGAGTCTGGAAATTTTCTTTTCAAACAGATGGTCTATTTTATGAGTTCAACCGCCGCCGGTGTGGTCATGGGCGCGCAGGTTCCCATCGTGCTAACATCTCGTGCCGACCCACCAGAAGCTCGCTTCGCCGCCACCGCCATTGCCGCCATCATCGCAGCCGATAAGGACGAATAACGAATGCTGAAACTAAGTGTCCTCGATCAGTCCCCTGTTCCCAGCGGCAGCACGGCAGCCGATGCGATTCGCAACACCATCGACTTGGCGCAGGCGACGGAAAAACTGGGTTATACCCGCTACTGGGTCGCAGAGCACCACGGCTCACCAGCCTTTGCGGGCAGTGCGCCAGAGATCATGCTAACGCGAATTGCCGAGGCGACATCCACAATTAGAGTCGGTTCCGGTGGCGTGATGCTGAGCCACTACAGCCCCTATAAAGTCGCCGAGATGTTTCGGCTTTTGGAAGTGATGTACCCAGGGCGAATCGATCTCGGCATTGGTCGCGCCCCAGGCAGCGACGGGATTACCGCGCAAGCGCTTGGCTATGGATCGCCAGTAGGAGTGGAATACTACCCCGCTCGGGTCGCAGACCTGTCGGCATTCCTGGCAGGGTCGCCACCGCCGACGGAGGCGTTCGCAGAAGTTAAGGCATTGCCTGAAACAGAAAATATCCCAGAAATCTGGGTCTTAGGGTCGAGCGACTCAAGCGCCGGGTGTGCGGCCCATTTTGGACTGCCATTCTCCTTCGCCCATTTCATCACGCCGCGCGGTGGGGCGGGGGTGATGAAGGCCTACAAGGAAACGTTCAAACCGTCGGAACTGTTTGATGCGCCACGAGACAGCGTCGCGATCTTTGTGGTTTGCGCTGAGTCTGAGGAAGAAGCCAAAAGGTTGTCTGCCAGTCGTGACCTGTTCCGCCTGCGTGCCAGCCGAGGAGAGTTCGTGCCGTACCCATCGTCCGAAGAAGCGCTGGCCTATGAATACTCTCCTGGGGAACAAGCGCAAGTCGAAGCCAACCGCGACCGCAACATCGTCGGCACACCCCGCCAAGTGAAAATCCAAATCGAAGAATTGGCCGAACAATACGACACCAACGAAGTCGTCGTGCTGACCATCTGCCACGACCACGATGACCGGGTGCGGTCTTATGAATTGGTGGCGGAAGCATTTGGGTTGAGTGGAACTTAACTCAAACCCGGTTCGGCAGCGACTCAATCATCGACTTCAATAAACCAAAGTTGGTCACATCCATCTCTATCTCGCCTTCGTTGATGCGCCGGTCGATTTCGGTTGAGGCTGTATTGACGGGCGTCGGGATGCCATGTTCTTCACCCTTCGCCGCGACCAAGCCCGTAATATACTCCATCTCGCTCATACGGCCTTTGATGTGATCGTGGATGGCGGCAGTCGTTGCGTTCTTGCCAATGTGGCCGAGCAGCGTTTCCATTGCCTTCAAGAGAACTTCATCTGTCGCACCGGCAAATTCATCCGCACTCATGCCGAACACAGGCTCCATCTTATACCCAAGTGCCTGACCAACAGCGACGGACTCACGTCCGGCTCTCACTGCGAGATCGGACATACCTGGCAATTTCGCCGCCTCCCAAGTCTTCAACCCCAACAGTCCAACCAGCCCCATGACCATGGTATTAGCGATCAGCTTGGTCCACTTCGCGCCTTCAATATTTTCCGTCAGGCCCACCGTCGCAAATGTTTGCATGATCGCTTGGGTTTCCTTCAGGCGCGGGGTGATCGAGCCATCGAGTTCCCCCAGCCCAAACCAAGTCCCGGTGCGGGTGGTATCGCGTTGTATGATGCCAGGCGTAAACATTTCACCTGAGAGCTCAACAACGGCACCCAGGGTGCGCTCGATCCCAACGATCTCCGCAATCGTGTCGTTGTTCATGCCGTTTTGCAATCCGACGAACACGCCGTCGTCTTTTAAGTACGGCTCTATCAAGCTCGTACACCAGCGGGTGTCATTTGATTTAACACATAGAAAAATAAGATCGAACGCGGGGACATGCTCCGCCAGTTCACACAAATGCCACGCATTGACGGGGATTTTTAAATCTTCGTCTGGGAATTGAATGTGCAGGCCGTCCGCCTTCATTGCCTCGACATGGGCCGGCCACTGATCGATCAAGGTGACGTCGAGCCCTGCATCCGCAAGATCAGCCCCCACACAACCGCCAGTCGAACCTGTGCCGAGAACGGCTATTCTTTTATCTGTAATTGTCATATCAAACTCGATTTGGAAGTGAGTCGACCATGGACTTGAGAAGGCCGAAGTTGGAGTCATCCATGGGGATTTCGTGTTCGTTAATGCGTCGGTCAATTTCAGCGACGGCGGCGTTATGGGTTACAGGGATGCCGAATTCTTCGCCTTTTTCCGCGACCAATCCATTGATGTATGACATATCGCTTTTGCGACCTTTTATATGGTCGTGAATAGGTGCCGTTACAGACGCCGGGCCGACAACATTCATGAGGGTCTCCATCGCCTTGATGAGAACGTCGTCATCCGCGCCGGCGAACTCTTCCGCGGTCAGTCCCAAGATCGGTTCGAGCTCATAGCCGAGCGCATCGCCGACCGCCATTGCCTCACGCCCAAGCTGGACGGCGATATCAAACATTCCCGGTAACTTTCTGGCATCAATATTTTTAAGACCGGTGAGCCCAATCGGTCCCATGGTCATGCAGTTGGCGATGAGTTTGGTCCACTTTCCACCTTCGACGTTGTTTGTGAGCGTAATCTTAGCCACGTTTTCCATGATCGACTTAACCATTTCGAGGCGTGGCGTTATGGTGCCATCCAGTTCACCCAAGCCGAACCAGGTACGGTCTCGGGTCGTATCTCGCTTCACCAGACCTGGCGTAAAAATTTCAGCCGATAGTTCGACCACGCAGCCGATGGTACGTTCGACGCCGACGACGCTGGAAATTCGTTCATCGTTCATCGCGTTCTGCAAGCCGATGACAACACCATCGTCTTTCAGATAGGGCTCCATCAATTGCAACATCCAAAGCGTGTCATAGGATTTGACGGCAAGAAAGACGACGTCAAATTCAGGGACATGTTCTGCAAGTTCACAAAGATGCCAAGCCGCCACCGGCAAATTCAAATCTTCATCAGGAAATTGAATATGAAGCCCGTTCGCCTTCATCGCTTCGACGTGGGCAGGCCACTGATCGATGAGGGTGACATCAAGACCGGCGTGAGTAAGGTCAGCACCGACGCTGCTGCCAATCGATCCCGTACCAAGAACGGCTATTTTGTTATCAGTGATCGCCACATTAAGCTCGGTTTGGAAGGGATTCGACCATGGATTTTAAAAGACCGAAGTTGGAGACATCCATTTCGATCTCTTTCTCATTGATGCGCCGGTCAATTTCAGTGACTGCTGCGTTGCAGGTCACAGGGATTCCCAACTCTTCGCCTTTACTGGCGACGATCCCATTAATAAGAGACATCTCGCTTTTACGGCCTTTAATGTGGTCATGGATGGGGGCTGTTACGCCTTCCTTCCCGACATGGTTCATCAGGGCTTCCATCGCCTTAATGAGAATTTCATCGGAGGCACCGGAGAATTCTTCCGCAGTCATGCCGAACACAGGTTGCATCTCATAGCCGAGCGCTTTGCCAACCGTCATGGATTCCCGGCCCAACGCCACCGCCATATCGAACATGCCGGGCAGCTTTCGTGCGTCCCAGTTTTTCAGACCTGTCAGCCCGATCGGCCCCATGGTCATGGTGTTGCAAATCAGCTTGGTCCACTTGGCTCCTTCTACATTTTCAGTAAGCGTGATCGTGGCAACGTTTTCCATGATCTCTTTAACCATTTCGAGGCGCGGTGTGATGGTGCCGTCCAATTCTCCTAGGCCAAACCAAGTTCCCGGCCGGGTGGTGTCGCGCTTGACAATGCCGGGGGTGAAAATTTCAGCCGAGAGTTCAACGACCGCCCCAATGGTGCGTTCGACGCCAACAACGTCGGAAATTGTTTCATTGTTCATGCCGTTTTGCAGGCCGATGAATACGCCGTCTTCTTTGAGGTACGGCTCAATCAATTGTGTCATCCACCGAGTGTCGTAGGATTTGACGACCAGGAACACCACATCGAAGGCAGGGACATGCTCTGCAAGCTCACAAAGGTGCCAAGCATTTACTGGAATTTGCAGATGCTTGTCCGGCATTTTGATGTCGAGGCCATTCTCCTTCATGGTTTCGACGTGGGCCGGCCATTGATCGATGATGGTTACATCGAGCCCTGCATCCGTAAGGTCTGCACCAACGGAGCTGCCATTGGCGCCCGCCCCTAGAACCGCAATTTTTTTATCTTTAATGCTCACGAGTCCACTCCTTCAGTAGAATATTTCGTCTCCATCGCGTCATACTCAGGCTTGCTGACAAGCCGCTGGCGTTCTTCAAATCCAGTAACCCTGTCCATCACACCTTCAATCGATCCGGTTTCATGGATGTGGCCCAGCACTTGCTGCATACCAAAAACCGAAGCCTGTAGGGCTGCGTTGGCATAAAGGATAATGGCAAATCCCATCTCTCTCAAATCTTCGGCGCTAAGCAACGGGGTCAGTCCGCCAGCGACATTATTGACCAAATGTGGCGCGTCGACTCGCTTGGGAATTTCCCGCATCTCCTCGACAGAGCGCGGTGCTTCGACAAAGGCGATGTCGGCACCCGCTTCCAAAAATGCATTGGCGCGGTCGATGGCGTCATCCAGGCCTTTCGTTGCCCGCGCATCTGTCCGCGCAATGATGGTTAGGTCATCATCCAAGCGGGTATCAACGGCGGCGTGAATTTTCTGAACGAGTTCTTCTGTTGGGACGACGTCTTTACCGGCAAAATGGCCGCAGCGCTTTGGGAAGACTTGGTCTTCCAACTGGATGCAATTTGCCCCGGCGCGTTCAAGAACCCGAACTGTATGGACCGTGCTAACAGCGTTACCGAACCCGGTATCGGCATCCACGATTAAAGGAATTTCCACGACGTCACGCATGGCGAATATATGATCCGCCAATTGGGTTAGGGAAATCAGCGCGATATCAGGCTTACCAAGATAGGTGTTGGTGACACCGGCACCGGTCACATAAGCCGCTTCAAATCCGATATCTTCAACGATACGCGCCGCCAAGGCATTGGCGACGCCCGGAACGACCAAGCCATCGCGCTTGGCGACGCGGTCTTTAAATTTTTTATTTAATGAAACAGACATGACAAATTCTCCTTAAACGTCGCGAATTTCGTGGGTACCGTCGGCGAACAATTCGTCCACGTCAAGCAGCCGTGCAGCTAAAAACTGTTCATGGGAATAGCGCACCATGGTTTCCAGTTCCTTGCGGTTTTCTTCAACCCCATAGGTCCAATAGTTTGTCCCCATGAGGTCTTTGGTATCTTCCAAATCGGAAACAAACCAAGGCAGGGTTAGCTTGATCGCAGAGTAATTAGCGATTTCTTGTAACTCGTTCATCGCAATCTTTTTGGCTTTCACCAGGGCTCGGAACAGATTGGCCGGAACCCAGGGGCAACGTTCGACCAAAGTCTTGCGGACACCAATGAAATGCATGATTGGGTAGAAACCGGTCTTTTTGTGATAGGCCTTTTCTTCGGCCACATGATTATCGAACAGGCGTTTGATGTTCGGATCACCCTCAAGAAAGCAAGTCGGTTCTTCCGGTGAATAGATCGCATCCAATTCTCCTGACGCCAGTTGATCAGATAAACTTTGGTCCACGGGGATTGGTTCGACATCCATGTAGTCAGGTAGTTTTAGCGGCAGTCGTTCTTTGCGACCGGCTTCGTTGATGCCGCCATTGCGGTATTTGATCTTGGTGAAATCCACACCGTATTCGTCTTGTAAGATGCCCCGCGCCCACAGCGCCATGGTGACTTGATATTCAGGCACGCCAACCTTCTTGCCTTCCAAATCCTTCGGCGAATTAATTCCCCGATCCGTTCGGGTATAAACCCCGTGGTGCCGGAATGTGCGCGAGACAAAGGCGGGGAGGGCGATATATTCCGATGTTCCCGATGCTGTCTGCATTAAATAGCTGCTGACCGAAAGTTCTGTCACATCGAATTGAGCCTGTTGCACGGCACGTGGGAAGGCGACGGTTGATTTCATTCGTACAGGGGCGACTTCGCACCCTTCGACGGAAACGCGGCCATCCAGCACAGGTTCCGTACGGTCGTAGTCGTAGCAAGCAAAGGTAATTGTCTCCATGGAAATAGCGCCTCTTGTTAAATCTGTTATGGGAATCTCCCATAAATTTCCGCTGAAACAAGGCCGAATTAAATTTACCGGAATGTTCAGACCGTCTTTTCCGTTGCGAGAAAAAAAGCTAGGGTCCTGGCCATGACAAAAAAACCTTTCGATGACTCGCTCAGTGAACTGAAACAACGCCGGGATTCTGCGCTCCAAATGGGTGGTGCAGAAAAGCTCGAAAAGCGTAAAGATGAAGGCCATCTCAATGCCCGCGAGCGGATTGATCATCTGTTTGATGAAGGTTCCTTTAATGAACTTGGTATGCTGGCACGCTCCGCCAGAGCAGAAGCTCGGCATAAAACGCCAGCGGACGGCAAGGTTACAGGGTTCGGCAAAATCGACGATCGCTGGGCTGGCATTATTTCCAATGATTTCACCGTCATGGGAGCCTCCAGCGCCCTGATCAACGGCAAAAAGATGCGCCATATCAAGGAGTTAGCGACCAAGCGCGGTAGTCCACTGATCTTCTTAGGCGAATCATCTGGCTCTCGTATGCCGGATCGGATGGGGGCGCAGGGCCGTTCTATCCTGGGCCAAGACCCGATTGAATACCGGCGTCTTCGTGAAACACCTTGGGCGGCGGCATTGCTCGGTGATTGTTATGGCTCATCGACTTGGTACGGCTGCATGTCGGATTTTGTGGTCATGCGGAAGGGGTCAACCATGGCGGTTGCCAGTAGCCGGGTGACGTCGCTGGCCATCAATCAACCGATCGACAAGGAAGACCTTGGCGGCTGGAAACTTTTAACGGGGACGAGCGGCTTGGTTGATCTTGCGGTTGAAACAGATGAGCAGGCCCTCGACGCCATCAAAACCTATCTTTCCTATCTGCCCAGCCATCACAACGAGGCGCCCCCGGTTCACGCCGTTCCGGAAGGCTCAGGCGATGATATGGAAAGTATTTTGGATTTGGTGCCGGAAGAACGCTCCAAGGTCTATGACGTGAAGAAAGTGGTTGCCGCTATTGCTGATAAAGACAGTCTGTTTGAAATGAAGCCTCGTTATGGAAAGTCGATACTAACGGCACTTTCCCGGATTGATGGGCAGACCGTCGGCTTCGTCGCTAACAATCCAAAATTTAAGGGCGGGGCGGTGGACACAGATGGCTGCAACAAAGTCATTAGTTTTCTCGTTATGTGTGATTCGTTCAATATTCCTATTGTTAGCCTCGTGGACGTGCCTGGATTCCTAATCGGCATAGAAGGTGAAAAGAAGGGGGCTCCGGCACGGATTATAAATTGGATGAATGCGCTATCGCTTTGCACGGTGCCGAAGATTTCCATCATTCTTCGGAAAAGCTATGGCCAAGCGTATCTGAATATGGGCGGTGGGCGTAATTCCGATGAGGTCGCGATCTGGCCGACAGCGGACCTGGGCTTCATGGACCCCAAGGTCGGGGTTAGCGTGCTTTATGGGATTAAGGAAGAAGACGATCCAGAAGAATTTCAACGCCGCCTCGCCGAAATCAGTGAAGACACCAGTGCCTGGAACCTAGCCGAGCTTTACGAAGCGCACGAGGTCTTGGACCCAAGAGCGACAAGGTCCTATCTAATCAATCGATTGGATTTTCATCGCAGTCGTTTGAATGGCGGGGTCGGCGAACACCTTATGCGGACGTGGCCGACAAGCTATCCGTGAGGTAGTGGCGTCCTTCGAGACGCGCTGTTGGCGTTCAACACTTTACCGCACCACCCTCATCCAGAGGAGCCGCGCCAGCGGCGTCTCGAAGGGTGCTCAGCGGCAAACTCTCTCAGAAAAAAATGCGCCAAAACTTTCCATACCCCTAATATGTCAGCCCACGTCTATATTCTCCGATGCTGTGACAACAGTTACTATGTTGGCTCAACTCGAACGTCTGTCGAAGCTCGTGTCGCAAAGCACAACCATGGTGCCCGCCCTGGCTATACCTTCAACCGTCGCCCTGTAGTGTTGGTCTTCAGTCAAGAATGCGACCGGATCACCGACGCGATTGCTGCCGAACGTCGATTGAAGGGCTGGAACCGCACCAAAAAGGAGGCGGTTATTCGAGGGGAGTTTGATCTACTACCAATGTTGGCGCGACGGCGGAGTAAAGGGGTGAGAGAGTGCCTCTCAGCACCCTTCGAGACGGCTGCTCCGCAACCTCCTCAGGATGAGGATGTTTATTAGAAAATTTAAAATTATATAATATAATTAAAAAAAAACGCTCATTCTGAGGAGTGCAAACATCGCCTATCGCGAAGGACGCCTCACCCAATCACGTCTAATTTCTTCGCCTCAGAAAATTTTTCTTCGACGTACTCGACCAGCGACTGAATGCTTTCTTCGACGTTCTTTTTCACCGTATCAATTTCGAGCTCAGGATTTTCTGGAGCCTCGTACGGCGCGGAAATACCCGTAAAATCAGGAATGCCTTCTTCGCGGGCTTTTTTATAGAGCCCCTTTGGATCACGGTCTTCGCAAGTTTCTAGATCGGCCTTGATATGAACCTCGTGGAAGATTTCTGGCTGGATTTCACGCGCGCGGTCACGGTCGATTTGGTAGGGTGAAATAAAGGCGGCGATGACGATAAACCCAGCATCGGCGAATAGTTTCGCAACTTCGCCCACCCGGCGAATGTTTTCTGTTCTATCTTCAGCGGCAAAACTGAGATCACCGTTCAAACCCTGGCGCACGTTGTCGCCATCCAAGACATAGACCTGATAGCCCTTTTTGAAGAGACTCTGTTCCAAGCCCAATGCCAACGTCGTCTTGCCAGAGCCAGAAAGCCCGGTCATCCATAAGACCCCGCTTTTATGACCATTGCCGCGCTGACGTACCAAGACGGGAACGCGGTGATCAATAGGGTGAATGTTGGTGCTTTTGATGGCATGGCGTTTGGCGTGATTTTCAAAACCGCCTTGTAAAACGACGCCGGTGGCAATAACCACAGAGTCCTTAAATAGCTCGAATTTTTCACCTGCATCCAGAACCACCGTCGACCGGGACTGTATGACGACCTCAGCTTCGCGGGCCGTATCAATGCGAATATTATGGCTTGCCGTGCCGATTTTTAATTCATAAGAACTGCCCGTTTCAAGGGGTTCAGATACGTGCGCTTTAAAGCGATTTGTTTCGGAAGGTGGCGACGCCAAGGATGCAGCCACCTCACCCGGTTCCACATAAATTTGTTCTTCCAAGGTGACCGCAACGGTCTGGCCCGCATGAGCGCGGGTGATAGACGTGCCGTCTTCGCGATTTTCTACTCCGGCGACCCGCGACAGCTTGTCCGACGGAGCGAACAGCAACATGTCGCCAATCCGAAGCCGACCACTTTCGATCTGTCCAACGATCACATGCGCTTGATCGGAATTCTCCACATCTTGGATGGGTAAACGCAGCGGCAGGTCCGTTGTATCTTGTTCGTTATCTATCGCCATTCGATGACTATATCCCCTCGTCGTATATCGGCAACTATTGTCGGTGGTCGGGCCTAACAATCCGTAAATTCTTGCTACTTTAGGAAAACATCTCCCTGTTGCCGCGAAGCCGGATTATACTATTGGAATGGATACCGCAAACGATCTGAATTTAAACCAGAAGACCTATGACTGGACTGTGCGTTCTGTCTCAGCCCTGACCAGTAGCCTCAGCGTTAACATCAAACTGCATCACGATGGTGATCAGGTTGAGCAGGGGCAAATTTTTCTGTTCAATCACTTCGCCCGGTTTGAGACGTTCATCCCGCAATTCTTAATGCACCAAAAGTCACGGGCTTATTGCCGTTCTATTGCCGCGGGTGAATTTTTTCGCGGCAACGATACGTTCGCAAATTATCTCAGAAGTGTCGGTGCCGTGCCCCACGATATGCCGGAGCTACTGCCTTTCCTGGCCGAGGAAATCCTGCGCGGGCGGAAGGTCATCATTTTCCCGGAAGGCGGCATGGTGAAGGACCGCCGTGTGCTGGATGATAAAGGCAAGTATTCGATCTTTTCCCGAACCGCACGGGAACGGCGCAAGCACCATACTGGGGCTGCCGTTTTGGCGTTGACACTGAACGCCTTCAAGATGGGAATTCGCGCCCTGCATGCCGATAAAGACACCATGCGTTTAACCCAATGGGTGGATAGGCTAAACCTCGAAAATGTTGAGGCATTAATGGCTGCGGTGGAGAAACCAACGTTCATCATTCCGGCCAATATTACATTCTACCCCATAAGAGTGCGCGACAATATCCTGAGCCAGGGTGTGGAACTCTTCACCAAAGGCCTGAGCCCCAGGGTCGCCGAAGAACTTCTCATCGAAGGCAACATCCTGTTAAGGGACACGGACATGGATGTGCGCTTGGGCGACCCGGTCATGCCCGGAAAGTTTTGGCACCTGTGGGAGAAAAAACTTCTGGCCCCCAGGGTTCGTAAGGTCAGCTCGATGGAAGAACTGTTCGAACTTAATTTTCGGCGTGGATCGTGGTTCGAAAAGCTATCCGCACGCGCCATTGGCCGAACCACACTTATGTTAAGAGACACCTACATGTATGAAATGTACAAGGGCGTGACCCTGAACCTAAGCCATCTGGCATCTCGGTTGATCTTGATGCACGTTGATCGAGATCAGATGACGGTTAATCGGGAATTGTTCCACCGCACACTCTATCTGGCGATCAAGAAAGCGCAGGCGGAACCTTCATTGCATCTCCATCGCAGTTTGTTGGACCCGGAAACGTATGCCGGCGTTATTAAGGGCAGCAGCAAACCGCTCGATCAGTTAATCACGTCCGCTGAGAATACGGAGTTGATTAAACAGGATGATGGCCATTACCTACTTATGTCTAAGCTCAAGGAAGAGCATGGTTTCGATCAAGTTCGCATTGAAAACCCAATCGCTGTTTATGACAACGAAATGGCCCCCATTCAGGCAGCGCGTGACGTGATCGAAGAAGCCTTCGAGGAAGCCCACGATCTTAGCGACCATGCCCTTGCCTTGCATCGCTTTGATGATGAAGTTCAATCTTATCAATGGGATAAAAAGGCTTACGACAAACCACAGCACGCAGAGATCAATAACCAACGAACAGCCACAGAGTCGGGCGACCCTTATCTTCTAACACCAGAAAAAAGCAATGGACTGGGGGTTGTGTTGGTACATGGGTTTCTCGCAAGCCCAGCAGAACTTCGCGGCTTCGCTGACCGACTTTTGACCGCAGGTCATCCGGTAATCGGCGTGCGTCTAAAAGGTCACGGTACGTCGCCTTGGGACTTACGAGATCGGACGTGGAAAGAATGGTTGAGTTCTGTTCGGCGTGGATTCCAGATTATGTCTGCACTCACCGACAAGGTCTGCGTTGTTGGATTTTCAAGCGGTGGCGCGTTGGCGCTTCACATGGCGGCGGAGAACCTGGACAAGTTAGCGGGCGTCTGCGCCATTTCTGCGCCGTTAAAATTTCGCAATAAGAATCTAGTGTTTGTGCCACTGTTGCATGGCGTGAATAAACTAACGGGTTGGCTGCCGACCATGGAAAGTGTCATGCCCTTTATCGATAACGATTCAGAGCACCCGGAAATCAACTATCGCCATATCCCCGTGCGCGGTCTCTACGAACTCCGCCGCATGGTGGATGAAATGGAAGAAGCGTTGCCAAATATTCAATGCCCAGCGGCTGTCCTGCAGGGTGATGAAGACCATGTTATCGAGGCAGAAAGCGCCAAAATTATTGCATCGAAGATTGGCTCCGAGAATACTGAACTCCACATGATCCCTTCGAAGCGCCATGGCATTCTCAATGAAGACATCGGCGGCACGCAGGACAAAGTTTTAGCGTTTGTTAATTCACTTGGAAAAAAATAATGAAAATATCGATCCTCGACGACTACTTTGATGTTATTCGCACCCTAAACTGTTTTCCAAAACTAGATGGTCACGACGTGACAATCCACAATGATCAGGTTCAAGACACAGACATCTTGGCCGAACGGCTGGCGGACACAGAGGCGCTCGTTCTCATTCGTGAGCGCACAAAAATTCAGGCCCCTTTGCTGGAGCGCCTGCCCAAATTAAAAATGAT
Source organism: Rhodospirillaceae bacterium (assembly GCA_018660465.1). Taxonomy (NCBI): domain Bacteria; kingdom Pseudomonadati; phylum Pseudomonadota; class Alphaproteobacteria; order Rhodospirillales; family Rhodospirillaceae; species Rhodospirillaceae bacterium. Next base: position 68,875 of record JABJKH010000114.1, on the reverse strand, counting down.
CAGCCAGCGCAGCGTCTATCCGCACATTGATCTGGACGCCTGCACCCGGCTGGGCATTTTACTGGCATCCGACCAGCACGCGGGAACACCGTCCCATGCCACAGCTGAACTGACGTGGGGATTAATCCTGGCGGCGATGCGAGATATTCCACAGCAGGTGGCGTCTACGAAGGCGGGTAAATGGCAGTATGGCATTGGCCAAACCCTACGCGGCAAGACCCTGGGAATCATGGGGTATGGCCGGATCGGTCTCGCAGTCGCGGAGTATGGAAAGGCTTTCGGCATGGACGTCGTCATCTGGGCCAGCGACGCATCCAGGGAACGGGCGCGAGCGGATGGCTGGGAGACGGCAAACTCAAAGGCTGCCTTTTTTGAAGACTGCGACGTTATCTCTCTGCATCTCCGCCTATATGATTCAACCCGACGCGGCATCACCGCCGAAGACCTCGGTCGTATGAAACCAACGTCTCTCCTGATCAATACTTCACGGGCTGCTTTGATTGAAGAGGGTGCATTGGAGAATGCCCTCCGTGCCGGTCGCCCGGGCAAGGCTGCTGTTGACGTGTTTGAGGAAGAACCCATCTGGACCCCCGACCACCCTTTGCTGAAACTGGACAACGCCCTCTGCACGCCGCACATCGGTTACGGCACGCGGGAAGAATACGAAACTCAATTCAGCGAAATTTTTAATCAGGTATTGGCGTTCGAAGCGGGGGCACCGATTAATGTGATCAACCCTGAGGTGTTGGAGAAATAGAGAACCCTCTAGAGCGATACAATATTATGCCGCGATGCCGCACCTTCCATTGGCAAGGGGAATCGTTTCCGGAAATTAATCGCAACTTGAGCAAGATCGCCGGTTAAATAGCTTACGGTTTTTTCGGCGATGTCTCTGGGAATGCCGTGGAGGGCCTCGGCGATGCTACCGGTGATGCACGCCAGCGTATCTGAATCGCCGCCAATAGAAATTGCATTGCGGATCGCATCTTCAAACGTCGTGCTGTTCAGCGCACAAATTAAGGAAGATTGGACGGTGCCCCGGCAAGACACATCGAAATCGGAAACAGATCGCAGTTTATCGATCGTTCGGGTTAGGTCGTAATTGTAACGTTTCGATAATTCATCTCGAATTTCATCAGGCCCAGCCTCATGATTTGCAAGCCAGATCGCGGTTGCAACCGCCTTGGCGCCGTTCACTGCATCTGGATGATTGTGAGTAACCGATGCGGTACGTCCGGCTAAAATTCTGACCTCTTTAACGTTGCGCCCGACATAGGCGGCCGGGCTGACCCGCATGGCAGATCCATTGCCCCAACTGCCATACGCAGGGGCATCGTCAGAATTTACCCATTTTAGGAACAGGCCACCGTATCCCACATCTGGATAACGCCGTCCATAGGCGCGCAGGTATTCTGCAAAATCGCCGCGCTGCATGATGCAATCAGCAACAGCAAGGGTCATGACCGTATCATCGGTAAAGGCGCAGTTTGGGCCGAACAAGGGGAAGTCTTTGGACTTGATATTATTGTGCTCGTAAATAGAGCCAATGATATCCCCGGCAATGGCACCCAACATCCGACCAATTTCTCCTTTCAATCGGCTCTCATAGTAAAGGCCCTGAATAATAATTCAAAGTTTTCGGGTTATTGCTGATGATCCTTGGTATTATGAACCATTAGGCGATAGCGAGGTTGATGGTGAATAATTTCCTCAGTAAGGCCAAAAAATTCCTAGGCTTCTTATCTTTGGGTGCGCGCGTTGGGAATACCCCGGCACCGCGGCCCTGGGAAGCGTCGTACCCGGACGGCATCGACTGGTATGCAGATCTCCCGGTAAAACCGCTGCCAACGCTTTTGGATGCCGCAGTCGAGTCCTTTCCCGACAACGTGTGCGTCCGCTTTCGCGGTCGACAATACAAGTATGCCGAAATCGCTGATCTGGTCGCCCGCGCGGCGAAGGGGTTTCAGGATCTAGGCGTGCGAAATGGAATTAAGGTTGGACTGATGCTGCCCAATTGCCCGTACGGAGTGATCTGTTTTTATGCCGTGCTAAAAGCGGGCGGCACGGTTGTGAACATCAATCCACTTTATGCCGAAGCCGAGATCAAAAAGGAAATCCAAGACGCGGGCATCCGCCTGATGGTCACGTTGAACGTGAAAACGCTCTATCCCAAAGTCGCCAAAAGGGTGGATGAGGGTAGGCTGGAAAAGATCATCGTTTGCAGCATGACGGGCATCTTGCCGCTGCATGAAAAAGCACTTTTTACCCTGTTACGTCGGCGTGAACTGGCCACTGTTCCAGAAGACGATAATCATATCGGCTACGATCATCTGATCGATAACAAGGGGGATTATGACCCCGTCGAAATAGACCCGGACGATGAAGCCGTGTACCAATACACCGGCGGCACAACCGGCACGCCCAAGGCAGCAGCGCTTAGCCACACCAACCTGTATGCCAATGTCCTGCAAGTGGAAATGTGGTCGCCGGGGGTTACCCATGGCCAGGAAAAGATTCTCGGTGTTTTGCCGCTATTCCATGCGTTTGGAATGACGGCGGTGATGAATTTGGGGCTGCGCTTGGGTGCAGAGATTATTCTCATGCCGAACTTCAAACCCTCCGAAGTTCTGGAAGCCATCGACAAAATTAAGCCGACCATTTTCATCGGCGTGCCAACGATGTTCTCCGCCCTGAACGCACGAGATGATTTGGATAATTACGATCTTTCCAGTCTGGTTTATTGTATTTCCGGCGGTGCGCCTTTGCCATTGGAGGTGCAGAAAGAATTCGAAAACATCAGCGATTGTTCCTTGGTCGAGGGCTATGGACTAAGTGAGACGGCACCCGTGTGCACGGTTAATCCCTTGGTTGGTGATCGGAAAGATGGCTCGGTCGGCCTGCCCCTGCCGGGCACAGTGATTGAAATTGTTTCGCTTGATGACCCAAACATCCGTGTACCGATTGGTGAAAACGGCGAAATTTGCGTCTCTGGGCCACAAGTGATGTCAGGATACGCAGATCGAGCCCAAGAGACGACGAACGTTCTCAGTAATGGGCGACTGCGCACGGGTGACGTCGGGTATTTGGATGAAGAGGGTTATCTGTTCATCATCGACCGAATTAAGGAATTAATTTTAAGCGGTGGCTTCAATGTTTATCCGCGTATGGTAGAAGAAGCCATTTGCACTCATCCGGCGGTGAAAGAAGCTGCGGTAGTTGGAATTCCCGACACACATCGGGGTGAGATCATCAAGGCATTTGTCACACTACAACAGGATCAGGAATTGAAATCGGGTGACCTGCGTGCCTATCTCAAGGATAAGCTGGCACCCTTTCAAATGCCGAGGCGGGTTGAATTTCGGGATACACTGCCACGTACATTTATTGGTAAGCTTTCGAAGAAAGACCTGCTCGCAGGTGACGCGGCAGCCCAAGAAGATGAGAACGGAACATAATATTTAATTAGGGAGACGGTCATGAAGAACGTTGTCATAGCGGGATATTCTCGGTCCCCCTTTACGCCAGCGAACAGAGGCGATCTCACAAAGGTTCGTCCGGATGAATTGGCGGCCCAAGTGGTGCGCGGTCTCCTGGAAAAGACCAACGTGAATGCCGACGACATCGAAGATTTTATTCTTGGTTGTGCCTTCCCCGAAGGCGAGCAAGGGCTGAACATGGCACGCCTTGTCGGCTTCCTGGCCGATCTGCCGTTGTCTGTCGCAGGGACCACGGTTAATCGGTTTTGCGGTTCCTCCATGCAGTCGATTCATATGGCGGCAGGTGCCATTCAAATGAACGCCGGTGAAGTGTTTATCTGTGCGGGCGTGGAATCTATGACGCGGGTTCCGATGATGGGCTTTAACCCGCTACCGCATCCTGGCCTCGCAGGGGACAGACCGGAATCGTACATGGGTATGGGGGAAACGGCGGAGAACCTTGCGGGCAGTTATAGCATCCCGCGCCGTCAGCAAGATGAATTCGCCATCGCCAGCCAAGAGAAAGCAGCGGCTGCACAGGCTGCCGGTAAGTTCAGCGACGAAATTGTACCGATCAAATCCGACAGCGGCGTCGTTGACCAAGACGGCTGTATTCGTGCAGACACGACCTTGGAAAGCCTAGGCGATCTGAAACCTGCCTTCGATGAAAACGGCTCCGTCACCGCGGGAACATCGTCGCCCCTGACCGATGGTGCGGCGGCGGTGCTGGTGTGTACGGAAGACTATGCGGAACGCACCGGGCTCGACCCCTTGGCGCGGATTAAAAGCATCGCAGTTGCGGGCTGCAAGCCAGAGATCATGGGCATCGGCCCGGTGGCAGCAAGCAAGAAAGCCGCTGAACGCGCAGGCATTGAAATTGGCGACATGGATATCATCGAACTCAACGAAGCCTTCGCCTCTCAGTCCATTGCCTGTATCCGGGATCTTGATTTGGATATGGCAAAAATTAACCTCGACGGCGGTGCCATTGCGCTTGGTCATCCTTTGGGAGCAACTGGTGCGCGGATCACGGCCAAGGCGGCACAAATCTTAAAACGAGATGGTGGAGACTTGGCGCTGGCGACCCAATGCATCGGCGGCGGCCAAGGCATCGCCACCATTCTGGAGCGTATCAAGTGAGCGCCCCCATCAACAAAGTCTGCGTGATCGGTGCAGGGGTCATGGGAGCCGGCATCGCCGCCCATGTCGCCAATGCGGGCGTCGATGTCGTGCTGCTAGATATCGTGCCGGAAGGCGCCGACAACCGAAATGCCATCACCGAAGGCGCCATCGGGAAACTTCTTAAAGCCGACCCTGCGCCCTTAATGCACAAGCGCAACGCCAAGCGCATCACGCCCGGCAACATCGAAGACCACATGGACTTGCTGGGTGACTGCGATTGGATCGTTGAGGCGGTGATCGAACGGCTGGATATTAAACAAGACCTCTACCGCAAAATTGACGCGCATCGAAAACCTGGCTCGGTCGTATCGTCGAACACCTCAACCATTCCCCTGGCGAATTTAACCGAGGGTATGAGCGAAGACTTCTGCCGAGATTTCCTAATCACGCATTTTTTTAATCCACCCCGCTACATGCGATTGCTGGAATTGGTTGGCGGATCAGAAACCCGCGCTGATGCGCTTGAAGACATCCGGAATTTCTGTGATATCAAACTCGGCAAGGGCGTTGTTGATTGTAAAGACACCCCCGGCTTCATCGGCAACCGCATCGGGATTTATTGGCTGCAATGTGCTGTAGTTGACGCGATTGAAAACGGTGTGTCGGTCGAAGTCGCCGACGCTGTCATCGCACGCCCCATGGGCATTCCCAAGACCGGCGTGTTCGGATTGTTGGACCTGATCGGCTTGGACCTGATGCCGCATATTTTAGACAGCATGGCGGAAACCTTGGCCGAAGGCGACGTCTTCCACGCGGTCTATCAGAAGCCCGAAGTCTTGGAGAAAATGATCGCTGATGGCTACACAGGACGGAAAGGAAAGGGCGGTTTCTATCGACTGAATAAAGACGGTGGCAAGCGGGTTAAAGAGTCCGTTGATCTTAGCACGGGTGCCTATGCGACCTCAGAGAAACCTGACCTCAGCAGCGTCAAAGCATCTAAGAAGAATGGCCTTCGCGCCTTGGTCGAGCACGATGATCAAGGCGGGAAATACGCATGGCGGGTGTTGTCGAAAACACTCACTTATGCCGCATCCCTGGTGCCAGAAATTGCTGACGACATTTGCGCCGTCGATGAAGCCATGCGGCTTGGTTACAACTGGAAATTCGGCCCGTTTGAATTGATCGACCAGTTAGGGGCAGCTTGGTTTGCAGCAAAGTTAAAGGCCGAGGGTGTTGAGGTGCCAAAGCTTCTGCAAACTGCAGGTGAGCGACCTTTCTATCGGGTTCAAGGCGGGCAGCGGCAGTACCTGACCACAGACGGAACCTATGCCGACATCCAACGTCCTGATGGCGTGGTGATGTTGTCGGACATAAAACTGAATTCTGAGCCCGTGGCGTCGAATAAATCCGCCAGCCTGTGGGACATCGGCGATGGGGTGTTGTGTTTGGAATTCCACGGCAAAATGAACTCCCTCGATTTCAAAGTCTTAGCGATGATCCGGGATGCCGTCGAGCGCATCCCCCGGGACGGCCACAAGGCTTTGGTGATCTATAACGAAGGGTCCAACTTTTCCGTCGGTGCCAACATCGGCCTGTTGCTGATTTTTGCAAAAATCTGGATGTGGTTCCTGATCGCGATGATCATTCGTAAAGGTCAGGACTCATACAAGGCGCTCAAGTTCGCGCCCTTCCCAGTCGTCGGCGCGCCGTCGGGTATGGCCTTGGGCGGCGGGTGCGAGGTATTGCTGCATTGCGATGCGGTGCAAGCCCATGCGGAAACCTATACCGGATTGGTCGAAGTCGGGGTCGGGATTGTGCCGGGCTGGGGCGGCTGCAAAGAAATGTTGATCCGCTGGTTTGGCACAAATAAACGTGCAGGCGGTCCCATGCCGCCGGTGATTAAAGCGTTTGAGACTATTAGTACCGCGACCGTCGCGAAGTCCGCCGAAGAAGCCAAGTCGTTGCTGTTCTTTGGCGAGAATACAAACATCACCATGAACCGGGATCGGTTGCTGGCGGATGCGAAAGCGCGGGCGTTGGAGTTGGTGCGCGGCTACACCCCGCCGGAGCCGGTGGAAATTTCGCTGCCCGGTCCAACCGCAAAGACCGCGATGGACATGGCCGTCGATGGTTTTGCCAAGACCGGCAAAGCAACGCCCCATGATGTTGTGGTCAGTGGCGTCTTGGCAGAAGTGCTAAGCGGGGGTGCGACCGATGTGACGGAGACGTTAACCGAAGACGATCTGCTGGCCCTCGAACGTGAAGGCTTCATGAAACTTGCCAAACATCCAGACTCCATCAAGCGCGTTCAAGCAATGCTCAAAACCGGAAGACCTTTAAGGAACTAAGCCCAAAGGAACCACAATATGACAAACATACTTATCATCCTTGGTTTTTTTCTTCTCTTTATCCTGACTTATCTCGGGCGTGGCTATTGGGGGTGGGTGCTGTCCGGGGCGACTTGGTTGGGCGCTTGGGGGCTCGCGGGTGGCATGGGCACGACACCCTTTACCATCGTGACCGTGGTCGCCGTTTTAGCCGCAGTTGAATTCGGAATCCCGTCTTTGCGCCGCGCCTTGATCTCCGGTCCCGTCATGAAAATGGTCGCCAAAATTCTGCCGAAGATGGGCGACACCGAACGCATCGCGCTGGAAGCTGGGACCGTGTGGTGGGACGGTGAATTGTTTTCGGGTGATCCCGACTGGAAAAAGCTGTTGGATTTCGACATGCAACAGTTATCGGAGAAAGAACAGGCTTTCCTGGATGGTCCCGTCGAAACTCTCTGCAACATGCTGGACGACTGGCAAATTCATCAAGACCGTGATTTGCCGACCGAGGTCTGGGACTACATCAAAAAAGAAAAATTCTTCGCCATGATCATTCCCGAAGAATATGGCGGGCTTGGATTCTCTGCCATCGGTAATTCCGGTGTCGTCGCGAAAGTCTCTAGCCGCAGTGTCCCTGCCGCCGTCACGGTGATGGTGCCAAATTCCTTAGGCCCCGGCGAATTGTTGATGAAGTACGGCACGGACGAACAACGCAATCACTATTTACCAAGGTTAGCATCCGGGGAGGAAGTCCCCTGCTTTGCCCTGACCAGCCCGGAAGCCGGCAGTGATGCTGCGACGGAAAATACCGAAAGCATCGGCATCGTCTGCAAAGACACATTCGGCGGCGAAGAAGTCCTGGGCATTCGCCTGAACTGGCGGAAGCGGTATATCACGCTGGCCCCTGTCGCTACCGTCATCGGTCTTGGCTTCCACCTGTTTGACCCGGACGGGTTGTTGGGTGGCGAAGAAAAACGCGGGATCACCTGCGCGCTGATCCCGCGCGATATCGAAGGCATCACAATCGGTGATCAGCACGATCCCTTGGGGGTCCCGTTTAAGAACGGCCCGATTTTCGGTAAGGACGTGTTCGTACCAATGGACGTCGTCATTGGCGGCGAAAAAGGTGTCGGCCAAGGCTGGATGATGCTGATGGATTGCTTGGCGGCGGGCCGCGCGATTTCGCTGCCTGCATTGTCTGTCGGTGCCGCGCAATTGGCGACCCGCGTGACCGGCGCGTATGGCACGGTGCGCGAACAATTCAACACGCCGATTGGCCGCTTTGAAGGCATTGAAGAAGGCTTGGCCCGCATCGGCGGCATGACCTATTTCATGGACGCGGCGCGGAAACTCACCTGTGCTGCTGTGGATGCAGGCGAAAAACCTGCCGTGCTGTCGGCCATTGCCAAAGCCTACCTGACCGACGGGATGCGCACGGTTATGACGGATGCCATGGACATTCGTGCGGGTTCTGAAATTTGCCGAGGGCCGCGCAATACGTTGGGCCGCGCTTTTATTTCCATCCCCGTCGGCATCACGGTGGAAGGGGCAAACATCCTCACGCGATCTCTTATTATTTATGGCCAAGGCGCCATCCGGTGCCATCCGTTTGTGCATGATGAAATGGAAGCGGTCGGCGCGGGGGATGTGGAACGGTTCGATAACGCGTTCTTCGGCCACATCAATTTTGTCTATAAAAACGGTGTGCGGGCCTTTGCGTTGGCGTTGACCGGCGGCGGGATTGCGTCGGCGCCAGTTGGTGGCGTGGTCGGGGGATACCTTCGGCAACTGACACGGTATAGTGCTGCGTTTGCTCTGATTTCAGATTTATGCTTGGGCGTCATGGGCGGCTCGCTAAAACGCCGAGAAAAAATAACCGGCCGCTTGGCCGATGCATTGTCGTGGATGTACTTGGCGTCCGCTGCCCTCAAACGCTTCAACGACGACGGCCAACCGAAGGAAGATTTGGCCTACCTGAAGTGGTCCTGCGACACGGCGTTGTATAATGTTCAAGAAGCCTTGCGCGGCGTGATCGATAATTTCCCGCTGCGCATTCTGGCGTGGAAAATGCGCTGGCTGATCTTCCCCTACGGACTGCGCCGCCGCCCGCCCGAAGACGACATCGGCCGCGACGTCGCCCGAAGCCTCCTCGACGGCAACCAAGGCCGCCTCCGCCTCACCCCAGATATCTTTATTCCCCCCGGCGATGAAAACGGTCTGGGCTACTTGGAAGCCACCCTAGCAAAAGTCGTCACCGCCCAGCCCGCCGCAAGAAAAATAAAAGCGGCTCAGCGGAAGGGAGACCTAGACGGAAAACCCGGTGATGCGTTGTTCGATGCGGCGCTGACCCAGGGGGTGATTAACGCAGAAGAATGCTTGGCGCTAAAAGATGCGGAAGAAGCACGGGATAATGCGATCCAGGTGGACTACTTTGATCCTGAGGCGTTTTTGGAGTTGAAGGGGTGAGGGGGGTAAGAAAAATTAATGGTTCGAGTTTCCTTTTTCTTAATTTAGAAATTATTGCTAGAAATCCAAAATTGGAGCTACGAAATATAGATGAAAATTTCTCAATTAACTCGTCGTGATATATTTGACGCAATGATTGTAGAAGAAGTGAATTGGGCTGGTCGTCTAGAGGAGACTGAATTTCTCGGGCGTCTATATGATTTATCCCAAATTCCATCAACTGATAACCGGTTTTCTGATGCAGCGGGGGATATTTGGCAACATAGAGTTAATAATTTCGATTGGGAGGATAATTGGGTTTTCCACGATCGACGTTTCGGTTTGGCATACGGTGATGACGAAATTTTGTTAAGATTTCTATGCGAAACAGTTCACCCCGTTATTCGAAGTGATACGCCTGAAGCAGAACGATTAGCCCAATTATATAATAATTTTTTAATTAATGATGGGTTTCAGTTGGTTGAGAAATCACGAATGTCCAACAAGCCTGTTTATATAGGTCGTTACGTTGGCACCGGAACTAATCCAGCTGTATCGGCTGCCAAGCAAACACTAGGTGGCTCTGACCTAACATATGTTATGCAACAGATTACTCGAATGGAGGCTGCAGTAAATGAAGACCCTGGACTAGCAATCGGCACAGCAAAAGAACTTATAGAAACTTGCTGCAAAACCATACTTGCCGAACGCGATGTTACCGTTTCTAAGAATTCTGATATTAGTGAACTGGTAAAACAAACAGCCAAGGTACTAAAGCTGACTCCTGACGATATCCATGACTCTGCTAAAGCGGCAAATACTATCCGGAGATTATTAAGCAATTTAGCAACTATTACGAAAGGTGTTGCCGAGCTCCGAAATAAGTATGGTACTGGTCACGGAAGAATCGCTGATAGTAGAGGTTTAAGCCCACGTCACGCCAAGCTTGCTGTTGGCGCGGCTTCAACATTGGCCGTATTTTTAGTGGAAACGCATCATGAAAGAGGATGAGCAACCGCGGGGTCAAGTCTTGCCCTTTGGAACCACGGGGTCACTTTTGAGCCACGGGGTCAAGTCTTGAATTGTGAATTGTCTCTGAAACTCTTCACCCAATTGACTGCCCGTTTATCTAACCACAGAGAACACTGAGAACACAGAGGTGGACACAGAGATGGAGAGGGAACTTATAGGGGGGATGGGGATTTACTCAGCGTCCTTCGAGACGCGCTTATAGCGCTCCTCAGGATGAGGTAGGTAATTGAATATATAGTAAATTAAAAAATTTCCTCATCCTGAGGCGTCGCGGAGTGGCGGGACTCGAAGGATGCTGAGTAAAATTCCGATACGCCGATCTAGCCCCTGGCCTTCCTTAGGAGGCTCGCTCCCTCCTGCCATTTTTAGTTTCCTCCAAGACTTGCGCCAAGCGGTATACAACACCACATTACTGTAGATTTAGTTGAAGAAGTCAAAGCAGGTTATAGGAACATGACAGATCAAAATAAACGACCTCGTTGGGCCATTTTGGCGGCGGTTTTTGTTGGCATATTTGGACTTTTGTCCGTCATGTCAGGTGGAGGTGTTCTCTTCGTTGAAGGTGCCAGTCGCGAAGCCGCTGGAAACTACGTACCGTTTGTTGTCTGGTTCAATTTCCTCGTTGGATTTGCATATATTGCAGGGGCCGCTGGGCTGTTCTTATGGCGTTCCTGGGTCACACCCTTAGCATTTTCAATTGCAGCCCTAACGATACTTGTTTTCGCAGCCTTCGGCATTCATATCCTGATGGATGGAGCCTATGAAATGCGCACGGTTGGCGCGATGACTCTCAGAAGTTTTGTGTGGCTCGGTATCGCTTTCAGTGTGCGCGGAAAATTCTGACCCCGTCATTCTCAAATACCCTCTAGGCCGCCCCCAGGCAGCCCTGTCCATCAACAACAACTTTTCGGCGCGCGGCCCATTTGGTGCCGAGGTCCGTCAGGGCGGGTTCGTCGAGGACCTGTTGGGCCATGGCGAAGAGGACTTGTTCTTCTTTTTGGAAGTGGCCGTAGGTCAGGTCCAGGAACTGCTCGATTGTTGATTTGAGAACGCCGACATCGGTTGCTGCTTTGGCGGCGGTGAGGAGGTCTTCGATCTCTTGGTGTTCGGAGCGCATGACGGCAAGCGGGCCCATCGGCCCGAGGTGGGGTTCCAGTTCTGGAAACAACATGTCTTCCTCGATCCGGGCATGGGACAGCAGGAGTCTCTCCACCACCAAGACAATACGCTGAATTTCCTGAACGTCGTTCGCGTTATGGGCCGTGTCGCGGATGTGCTCAAACAGTTCATACATCACGGCGTGTTCGCCCAGCAGGGCGTCGGTAATCTTCATCGGGGGCTCCTTATCGTTATGGGCCTGTGCAAGTGGTAAGTTTGGCACAGGTATAACGACAGGACGGAGTAACCCCCTTGACCTCGGTCAACTCACCCCGACTTAGAACTCGTCAGGCAAATTCAATGTTGATTCCGTGAACAGTTCTTCGACGGTTAGCAACCGCTCGGACAAATATTGTTCCTGAGAATAGCGGCACATGTTTTCGAGTTCTTTGCGGTTTCTCTCGATCCCATACCACCAATAATTATCGCCCATGACGCGGCGGGTTTCGGCGAGCTCGGCTTGCAGCCAGGGGATCGACAGGCGGTTGGCCGGGCCGTTGGAGATTTCTTTTAAATTCGCCAACGCGATGTTGCGGCCTTTGCACAATGCCGAAAATAGCTTTGGCGCCAGATCAGGGTTTTCTTCGACGATGGATTTCTTGATCACCACCGTGTGCATGATCGGAAATGCGCCGGTGCGGGTGTGGAATGCTTTTTCAGTCTCGCGTATGCCGCCCAGCAATTCCCGAACATTTTCGTGACCATCGACGAAGCTATCGGGCGGGGTGGGGGAGATGATCGCATCGATCTCACCGGACAATAAAAGATCGTTCGTGCTCTTGTCTTCTGGGATGGGTTCGATATCAATGTCGTCCGGCAGTTCAAGCTTCAGGCGTTCTTTTAGCCCCGCGTAGTTGGTCGCACCGCGCCGGAGTTTCATCTTCTTGATATCAACGCCGTATTCGTCCTGCAACATGCCTCGCGCCCAGACGACCAGGGTCATTTGGTATTCAGGAATACCGACCTTTTTGCCCTCCAGGTCTTTGGGGTCGTTTATGCCCGCATCATTCCGAACATAGATCGACGAATGGCGATACGCGCGGGAGGTAAAGACGGGGATGGCGATGTAATCAGACGTGCCACGGGATGTTTGCAGCATGTAACTGCTGAATGAAAGCTCTGAAACATCGAATTCCTGGCGCTGTAAGGTACGCGGAAATAGATCCGCAGGTTTAAGTAAAATCGGGCAGACTTCGTAGTCCTCAACAGGCACGGTGCCGTCCATTACCGGCATAACCCGGTCGTAATCCCAACATGCGAATGTAATCGTCTTTGCCACAGTCCAATTCTCCTTGTAAAGGTGGGGCTCCCTGAAAATATGGAGGGAGAATGGCAGGTGCGTTCGAGCAGGGCAACACCCGTAAATACATTTAGGAGTTTAGATTTTGAAAGAGTACAAAATTGCTGCGATCCCCGGTGACGGCATCGGCACAGAGGTCATTGAAGCAGGCCTAAAGGTTCTTCGGGTGCTGGAAGAAAAAGACGGCGGGTTTAAGCTCAACGTCGAACATTTCCCATGGGGGTCGGACTATTACCGCGAACACGGCATCATGATGCCGGAAGACGGCCCGGCGCAAATTCGCGATGTGGACGCGATTTATTTTGGCTCTGCGGGTGATCCTGATGTGCCCGATCACATTACGCTCTGGGGCTTGCGGCTGGCGATTTGTCAGGGGTTTGATCAATACGCCAACGTGCGACCGGCGCGGTTGCTGCCGGGGATTGAAGGGCCACTCCGCGATTGCCCGGCGGAAGACCTGGACTGGATCATTGTTCGCGAAAACACCGAAGGCGAATACGCCGGTGCCGGTGGGCGCGTGCATCGGGGATTGCCAGAAGAAGTCGGCATGGATGTATCTGTATTTACCCGAACAGGTGTGGAGCGGGTACAAAGGTTCGCGTTTGAACTGGCCCGTACCCGACCCCGGAAGCACCTGACCGTCGTCACAAAATCCAACGCCCAGCGCCATGGGCTGGTGATGTGGGATGATATTTATCATTCGATCAAGGGGGATTACCCTGATGTCACCACAGACAAAATCCTGGTCGATGCGATGACCACGCGGATGGTGCTTGATCCCAAGTCGATTGATGTCGTTGTCGCGACGAACTTGCATGCGGATGTGCTGAGCGATTTGGCCGCGGCTTTGTCTGGCAGCTTGGGCATCGGTCCGACGGCGAACCTCAACCCGGAACGCACTTATCCCTCAATGTTCGAACCCATCCACGGCTCCGCCTTCGACATCATCGGCAAAGGCATCGCCAACCCGATTGGCACGCTTTGGTCAGCGGTAATGATGCTGGAACACCTAGGCGAGCCTTCCGCCGCCAAGCGCCTGATGACCGCAGTCGAACGCGTCACCGCGGCGGGTGAGGTGATGCCCGCCGACCTCGGCGGCAGCGCAACGACCGATGAAATTGTTGAAGCGGTATGTGAAGCGGTGCGGGGGGAGAATGCTTAATAGACCTCTCTTGATTAAATAATATAATTATATTATTGTAAGGTTATGAGCACAAAACTAAAACTTCGAAAGGTCGGAACGTCGCTTGGGTTTACAGTGCCCAAGGAGGTTCTCAAAGACCTGCGCCTGGAAGAAGGCAGCGAATTCTATCTGGTCGATACGCCGGACGGTGTTCTTATGACCCCATACGATCCGGACTTCGAACAAGCCCTCGACGCGAGCCAGGATTTCATGCGTCGTTATCCTAACGCGATGAAGAAACTCGCTGAAGGCTGATGCAGCCTAAGTGGCTCACCGTCCAGATGGTGAAGGCAATGCACGCCCAAGCCATTTCGGCGTTCGGCGGGACTGACGGCATTCGTGACGAGGGGTTGCTGGAAAGCGCCCTGGGTCGTCCTCAAAATCTTTATGCCTATGGCGATACACCAAGCCTATTCGCCCTGGCCGCCGCCTATACCGCAGGCATCATCCAAAACCATTCATTCCTAGACGGCAACAAACGCGCAGGGCTGCTCGCGGGGAATTCATTTTTGAGCCTGAACGGGTACGACTTCAGGCCGGACGAGGTTGAGATGGTGAATGTCATTCTGGCGCTGGCGGCGGGGGAGACGGATGAGGAGAAGGTGGCGATTTGGTTTGAGGATAATTCGGTGAGGCGTTAAGGCTAGAACACAAAAACCAACATGTGGTTTGAGACACGCCCCCGGCGCTCCTCACCGTAAATGAATCTTGTCTCACCCTTCATCCTGAGGAGCGAGCCTCCGCGAGCGTCTCGAAGGAAGTCCTCTACTCATGCTATTGAAAATCGTCAATTCCTAACGACCCTTGCTAAGACCAGAGATGCGGGCTTACCCTCTAACCATAAAAGGTAGTTGGTTAAGAGCATGAATACAGAAGTACAAAATGGTGGAGCCTTGCGCGTTGGTATTGGCGGGCTAGGCGCGATTGGGCTCAAGGTTGCGGGGGTTTTGGATGCGGGCGAGCTTCCGGGGCTGGAACTCGCTGCCGTTTCCGCACGTGATACAGACAAAGCCAAGCGCAATATCGCGGACTTCAAGAACCAAGTGCCTGTGGTAGCGTTAGGAGAACTCGCTGATCTCGCAGATATTGTTCTCGAATGTGCGCCGAGTGCTGTGTTTAGAGATGTCGCGGTTCCTGCTTTGGAGGCTGGGCGGACGTTCGTTCCGATCAGCGTTGGCAGTTTGTTGGAGCATGATGATTTGAAGGCGCTAGCCGATCAGCATCATGCTCGAATTATCGTGCCGACGGGGGCCTTGATAGCCTTGGATGCTGTGCGGGCTGCCGCCGAAGGAACAATACATTCTGTCACCATGGTGACGCGAAAGAACCCTGCGGGGTTTGTAGGTGCGCCTTACGTCGTTGAGAACGACCTTGATATGGACGCGATTACCGAGCCGACAAAAATATTTGAGGGTAGTGCTCGAGAAGGTGCCAAGGGCTTTCCCGCCAACGTTAATGTGGCAGCAGCGTTGAGCCTTGCCGGAATTGGACCGGATCGCACGACATTGCAAATCTGGGCTGATCCGGGCGTGGATCGGAACATTCAGCACTTTGAGGTCGAGGCTGATAGTGCCGATTTCGAAGCCACGATCAAGAACGTTCCCTCCGAAGAAAACATGCGGACTGGAAAGATCACGGCGCTAAGTGTTATCGCCGCACTTCGTGGCATAACGGCGCAATTTAAAGTAGGCACATAATTCTTGGCATGTGATATATTCGCGGCCCTCTACAAATCTAAGGATACCCCATGAACGATTTTACCACCCGCCCGGAAATTCTCGGCACCTTTGGTGTTGTTACTTCAACCCACTGGCTTGCCTCCAGTGTCGGCATGGCGGTCCTTGAGAAAGACGGCAATGCCTTCGATGCAGCGGTGGCGATGGGGTTTGTCCTGCAAATCGCCGAGCCTCATCTTTGCGGCCCGGCGGGTGAAGTGCCGTTGATTGTTCATGATGCGGAACATAACGAAACCAAGGTCATCTGTGGCCAGGGTGTGGCACCTGTGACAGCGACACCAGATGCGTACCGGGACATCGGGATTGACGTCATTCCCGGCAGTGGCCTGACGGCGGCGGTGGTGCCAGGGGCGTTCGATGCCTGGATGTTGCTGCTGAAGAACTATGGCACCATGACGCTTCGCGAAGTTATGGCACCGGCCATTAGCTATGCCCGAAACGGCTGCCCTTTGGTGCCCAAGGTTTGCGCCACCCTTGAACTGGTCCATGCGCTTTTCAAAGAAGAATGGACGACGTCAGGGGATTTATGGTTTCCCGATGGGAATATTCCAAAGCCGGGCTCTCTCTATAAGAACCCTGTTCTGGCCGACACCTATTCCAGGATCGTTAAGGAATCTGAATCTGCTGGTGGGGATCGTGACAACCAAATCGAAGCCGCGCGCAAAATCTGGTCGCAAGGATTTATCGCTGAAACCATCGACAAGTTTTGTCGCGTCACCGAAGCCTTGGATGTCACCGGCAACCGCAACAGCGCCTTCCTGCGCGGCAGCGATATGGCGGAGTGGGAAGCGACGGTAGAGGACCCGCTCAGCTACGATTACCACAACTACACGGTTTATAAGACCGGACCTTGGGGGCAGGGACCGGTGATGTTGCAACAGTTGGCCTTGCTGCAAGGGTTCGATCTTTCCGGCATGTCGGCAACAGATCCGGACTTCGTTCACTTGGTGCAAGAATGCGCAAAGCTGGCGTATGCGGACCGGGAAAGTTTTTATGGCGATCCAAACTTCAGCGAAATCCCGATGGATACCTTGTTGAGCGACGACTACAACGCGGCCCGTCGGAAACTGGTGGGCGACACGGCGTCGATGGAACAGCGGCCGGGTAATATCCCCGGCTTTGGCGGTCCCATATTCGAACGCGAGAAGTCGGATGATTTAGCCTTCGCCGCAGCCTTTGGCATTGGCGAGCCGACCGTTGCCAAGATCGATTCAGAAACCATCGCGAGATCTGACGGTGTGATGCAAGGCGATACCGTGCATTTTGATATTATAGACCGCCACGGCAATATGGTTTCCGGAACGCCGAGTGGGGGCTGGCTGCAAAGCTCCCCGGCGATCCCAGGGCTTGGGTTCTGCCTGACCATTCGTGCACAGATGTATTGGGTGGATGAACGCTCACCGTCGTGTATCGGACCGAAACGCCGACCCCGGACGACGTTAACCCCATCGATGGCATTCAGGGATGGCAAACCCTACATGGCGTGGGGCACACCCGGCGGGGATCAGCAGGATCAATGGGCAACGCACATGCTTCTTCGCCATATGCATTTCGGCATGAACCTACAAGAAGCCATCGAAGCCCCTGGCTTTAACAGCAGCCACTGGACAGGATCGTTTTACCCTCGCGAAGTTGACCCTGGCAACCTGACCATGGAAGGACGCTTCCCCACGGCGACGATTGAGGAACTCCGTCGCCGTGGCCACAATGTGGTTGTCGAAGACGATTGGAGCCTGGGCCGAACCACGGCAGCAGCCAAGGACGGTGATATGCTGAAAGCAGCTGCCAATCCGCGGATGATGCAGGGTTACGCAGTGGGGAGGTAAATTATGCCAGACGACATTCAAAATTCTCAGGTGCACGACCCCAAAGACCCCGCGTTCGTTGATCTGATGCGTGGCACCAAGTCCGGTACGGGCAAAGGCCGGAAAGGTCTTTCAACAGAACCGCCATTTACCACGCGCCCCGAATTGCTGGGCAACTTCGGCATGGTGTCGTCCACCCATTGGCTGGCAACAGCGGCGGGAATGTCGATCTTGGAAAAGGGTGGCAATGCGTTTGATGCGGCGGTGGCGACGGGCTTGGCATTGCAAGTCATAGAACCTCACCTGAATGGCCCTGCGGGCGAAGTGCCGATGGTGGTCTGTCGTGGCGGCTCCGACAAAGTCAGCGCTATTTGCGGCCAAGGCGTCGCCCCGGCGGCCATGACGATTGAGAAATTCAAAGACCTGGACGTTGCTATGATTCCCGGTGCCGGGCTTTTGCCGGCGACGGTGCCGGGCTCGTTTGGGGCCTGGATGTTGCTGCTGCGCGATTTTGGAACGATGAACCTGGAAGACGTTTTCGCACCGGCGTTGGGATATGCGCGGAATGGCTATCCCGTTGTGCCGGGCATTCATACCCTGTTGAGTGCGCTCAGGGATTTGTTCGTGACCGAATGGACATCAAGTGCGGATACCTATCTGATAAATGGGAACGTGCCGGACGTGAACAGCATGGTAACGAACCCGGTCCTGGCTGATACCTACACGCGGATCATCAAGGACGCCGAAGCCTCAGGCGGTAGCCGCGAAGACCGTATCGAGAAAGCTCGAGAAATTTTTTATGAGGGCTTCGTCGCAGAAGAGATCGATAAATTTTGCCGAGAGAACGCTGTCCTTGATAACACAGGCCGACGCCACCACGGGCTTTTGACCGGCGACGACATGGCGCGGTGGCGGGCAGAAGAAGAAGCCCCTGTGACCTTTGACTATCACGGATACACGGTGTGCAAGGGTGGCACGTGGAGTCAGGCTCCTGTGTTGCTGCAAGCCTTGGCATTGCTCAAAGGATTTGATGTGGCGGCCATGGACCCGCTCGGCTCTGACTTCGTTCACACCGTTACGGAATGCGCCAAGCTTGCTTTTGCCGACCGGGAGAAATTCTACGGCGATCCGAAGTTTGTCGATGTGCCGATGGAGACCTTGCTGTCCGATGCCTACAACGAAGCGCGTCGGACCTTAGTGGGGGAGACAGCTTCACTGGACCTGCGCCCTGGCGACATCCCAGGTTATGGCGGTCCGGTGACGTTCCAGACACAAGCCGATGTGGACGCAGGTAAACTCGGCACCATCATCGCCGACGGCTTCCCGGCGGCCGCAGTACAACCCGGCGATACAGTTCATTTTGACATTGTCGACCGCGACGGCAACATGGTTTCGGCAACGCCAAGCGGCGGGTGGTTTAAGGCGTCCCCGGTTATTCCTGGTTTGGGTTTCCCCTTGGGGACACGCGGCCAGATGTTCTGGTTGGAAGAAGGCCGGGCTGGGTCCTTGGCGCCGGGCAAACGCCCCCGCACAACCTTAACACCCACCCTTGCGTTGAAGGACGGCAAACCCTACATGGCGTTCGGCACGCCAGGCGGCGATCAACAAGATCAATGGATTCTGAATTTCTTCCTGCGGCACGTGCACGGCGGCATGAACCTGCAACAATCCATTGATGCGCCCACCTTCCGCACGACGCACTTTCCAAGTTCCTTCTTCCCAAGATTATCAGAGCCGGGCTGCGTCGCCGTGGAAGGCCGTTTCTCAGACGCGACGGTTGAAGACCTCCGCCGCCGTGGCCACGAAGTGGATGTCATGGACGATTGGTCTCAGGGAAGACTAACGGCGGTATCGCAGGAGAATGGCGTGCTAAAGGCGGGGGCAAACCCCCGGTTCATGCAGACGTACGCGATTGGGCGCTAGGGTCAGAGCCTTATTCGGCCCCCTTCTTCTGGGCACCTGTCCGACATAACCTGGACTTATACCTCCCTCTTCGCCCTGAAGAGCACCCGCATGAGAGCGTCTAGAAGGACCCTCAGTGCAAACTTCTATACAAAGTGTTCACAGAAATTCCTCGTTTGATATTTGACCAGTCTTTATATATTAAAGATAATCTAAAAATTGTATATATTTTATTAATTACATGTTTTACGATTAAAAAAGTTTCTCGCACAAATCAATTTTGGTAGGATGATACAAATGGATGCGACTCTATTACAGGCCGCGATGTCGGCGATCGGTTCCGCATATGGAAAGAAAGCTGCCGATATTACAACGGATCAAGTCAAGCAATGGTTTGAGAAAGCCACATCTTCCGTCGAAGTTTCAGGAATTGTGGATGGAGCTGAAATAGAAGCGCTAGCAAACTCGGTGCTTAGAGATGGAACCCCAATACTTGACGCAGAGGTGACACGCAAGAATTTGGCTCGTTGGTTCGAGGTGCCGCAAGAGGAGTTTTCGATGACGCCTCCTGAACAACTAGAACCCGAAGTTTTAATTCGCCACATATATTTAGAAAACCAGTTTACCAGTTGGTTCAATGAATGGGGGTATGATGTAGAGGTCGGCGAAGATCTTGAGGGGTTGGAAGGAATTGATTTCACTCCCGATGTCTATGGAAAATTGACGACACTGCATGGCGAGTTTGAAATCTGTATAAATTTCGTATGCGACCAACCACCTAGCCAATATCGGGTAAGAGCATTATTGGAAACGTTGGAAGCGGTAGCGACGGACGAGAGCAATTTTAAATGGGGTGATGTTTATATTCTTGCAACGCCATTTCAATTTGGTAGAGGAGCGGCATCATCAATTATTCTTCAAAGTAAAGAAGAGAAATATACGGTCATTCCGCTAGAGTACGATGATATATATAATTTGCAGAATTCGAGAGATTCTAAGACGAGGCTGGTTCAATTAATGGAACAGGTAAAAAAAGCTCAGGAACTAGGCCCGCAACGATAAGTTACTCCGCCGCGACCCCATCTGCCTTATCAACCGTATCAAAATAGCGATTTTCCAAGGTGAGTTGGTTTTCGTAGATCGATCCCTGATTGGGGGCCAGCGGTAGGGGCATGCGCGCAGGCACGTCTTCAAGGCGCGGCACCAAAGACGCTTCTCCGCGCACCACAAGCTCGTTAAATTGATCAAGGTCTTGGCCCGGCTTGAAGCCCACCAGCGGCCAAGCGTCGGCGGCAAAATACCCCTGTAACAAAAGACGTCGCGGCTTGTCCGAATGATTGAGGGCCGAGCCGTGCACCGTGCGCACGTGATGGATGGTCATGGTTCCAGCTTCCCCCATCACAGGCACGGCATTTTCGTAATCCAGCGGACACTTCACAGGATCCATCGCACCGCAAAAATAGCCCTGAGCATGATGATCAAAAACCGGCCCTTTGTGCGATCCAGGGATCATCATCATCGGCCCGTTGGTCGCTGTCACGTCATCCAGATAAAACCCGACGGCACACCCGACGTCGTTGGTGTGGGGATAAAACGCCCAGTCTTGATGCCATTCGACAGCCGCCCCGTAGCCCGGCGCTTTTATATTCATCTTGTTGTTATAAAGCCGCATGTTGGGCCCCATCAGCGGCTCAATCACATCAAGCACCAACGCATCCCGCAACAAGTCATCGAAGAACGGCCAATGCAGGAAGGGCGATTTTAAGCGCCGTACGCGCGGGTCGTCGGGCGTGTGGGATTCTTCCAGGTCATAGCGCTCATCATCATCCGAGAGCCCCCGCGCCGCATCAATAATTTCATCCGTAAGCCGTAGCGTTTCGGCAAGCCGGTCCGCAGGTAGCGCGCCTTCGACGACTGTATACCCCTCTTCGTAATACTGCTCGATCTGGCTCTTGCTCAGGGATTTAATCATGTCGGGTAAACTCCTCGTGTCGCGGAAGGTGCGGATAATTTTCGTGCTAATGGCGATCTTAGCAATATGTTACGGGGATGAAAATTGGTTTTAGGATTGTGTTGGAACCTCGGGGCGACGAGCTTTACTCAACGTCCTTCGAGACGGCTGCTTCGCAGCCTCCTCAGGATGAAGAGAAAGAGTGTGGCATTAAAAGTATCTTCATGGTGAGGAGCGCTGAAAGCGCGTCTCGAACCACGCCGTATCGAAATCAATCAAACTCAACCAAATTCTTCAACGCTTCACCCGCATTCATTCGACGAAAGTTTTCGAAAACGAGGTCGCGGATGGGGGGCAGGACGGGGCCGCCGGCTGACGCCATGTGGGGGGTTACGATGATGTCATCTCGTGCCCACAAGGGTTCATTTTCAAGCGATGCGCCCTCTTCGTAGTCTTCTTCTTTTTCGTAGACGTCGATTCCAGCGCCACCCAGGTGACCGCTTTCAAGAGCCCGGATGATGGCGGCTTCTTCGTAGATGCCACCACGGGCGATGTTGATGGCGACCGCGCCGGGGTTCATGAGCGCCAATTCCGCATCGCTGATCATGTATTTTGTATCTTCTGTCAAAGGAAGGCAGGGTGCGACAACGTCAGCACCTTTCAAGGCTTCATTTAGGTTGGAGAGCGGGATATAGGTATCGACGTTGGGGTCATCCGCCGCAGGAGTTTTGCGGCTGACGACAACCACGTTCATATCAAATGCCCTGGCCTTTCGGGCGAATTCTTGACCGATGGAACCATAGCCGATGATGACGATGGATTTGCCTTCCGCCGAGACGCAGTTGTCGCGGATGTTCTTCCTGTCCCAATCACGAGATTGGCGATTGCGTTCAACCCACGGCATGCGGTGGAACAGCCCCAGCATCATTGCAAAGCCGTGTTCGGAAACCGTCTTGCCTTTAAAGCCGGCCGCATTGGTAAACAGCACGTCGTCCGGCAGACCCGCAGTGGTGAACCGGTCTGTGCCGATGGCGGTCGATTGTATCCATTTTAAATCCGGCATTTTGTTGCAAATGACATCGGCGGCTTCGGCGTTATAGCGACTACCGGAAACGACGATCATTTCACAGTCTTTGGCAACTGGAGCTAATTCCTCGATCTCATCCACACGGACAAATTCAACGCCGGGAGCTTCGTCTTCAGTCGGGGCAAACAGTTCAACGCCGAAATGGGTAAAATAAATCGCCTTCATGGGTTTAGGTTTCCTCTAATACTTTACGAACAACATCGGCAGCTTCCTCGACTTGGTCGCGGCTGACATCTAAATGGGTTACGGCGCGCATGCGTGTGTCGCGAACGTTACTGATGCGCACGCCATGTTCAGCCAACTTGGCTTCCATGTCGGCACCGGACATGCCGGTGTTTTTCACATCGAAGAACACGAGGTTGGATTGAACGGTCTCAAGATTGATATCCAGCCCGCCCATGTTCGCCAATCGCTCGGCCAGCAGCCGGGCGTTGTCATGATCTTCCACCATCCGTTCAACATTATTTTCTAGTGCGTAAATACCCGCCGCCGCGGCAATTCCAGCTTGCCGCATGGCCCCCCCGAGGCGTTGTTTCCAGCGCCAGGCTTGTTTGATGAATTCAGCCGACCCCGCCAAGACGCCACCAATGGGGCAGCCGAGGCCTTTGCTGAGATCAATCCAAACCGACTCAAACGGGTCCGAGAAATCTTTCGCACTCACACCGCTGGAGACGGCTGCATTCAGAAGCCGCGCACCATCCATGTGCATGATCAGGCCGAGGTCTCCAGCCGTCTCAGCAACGTCTTTAATGGTGGCCAACGGCCAGACCGTGCCACCGCCGCCATTGGATGTTTGCTCAACACTGACAACGCGGCTGAGCGGACCGTAACGACTGCCGGACCGCATCGACGCCCTGACTTGATCTGCCGAAAAAATTCCGTTCTCGCCGTCTAGCGGCCGGATAAACGAACCGCCAATCACCGCCGCACCTGCACCTTCAACGTTCAAAATATGCGCCGTGCGGTCAGACATAATCTCGTCACCCGACCGGCAGTGAACTGACAGCGCGATTAGGTTGCACATGGTGCCGCTGGGCAGGAACAAGGCGGCTTCCTTGCCCAGAAGCTTTGCGACCATTTCCTGAAGCTGGTTAACGCTTGGGTCTTCACCCATTTGCTCATCGCCAACTTCGGCATTGGCCATAACGTCGCGCATTGCGGCGGAAGGGCGGGTTTGGGTGTCGCTGTGCAAGTCGATGCGGATCGGGGTCATAGGATTTAAAACGCCTCTACAGATAAAGAATGTAGACGTTTATAGACCGGCAGTAGGGGGGAACGAAAACGAAAATTTAGAGTTCTAAGTTTAAATACGTCGCGTTGAGGCGTCCCATGGCCAACATCAGCTAATAGATGGCAATCCGTTCATCAAAGGTGGCGGAGGTGTAATTGATCTGCGCATTGATGACTTCGTTCTCGGCATCCAGCACGTTAATGACGGTTTCCTTACCGGCTTCACGAAGCTTCTTTCGCGCCGTGAAAACTTCCGCCGCAATGTTAACCGCGTTTTCCAAAAGCTGAACCCGTTGGCGAGATGTTACCAGGGCCTGCCAGGCAAGTCGGGTTTGCTGAATGATCTGGCGGGTGACGAACAGGTGATTGTCTTTGGTGGCGCGATAATCAAAGTTTGTTTGTGAGACACCAGCTTCCGTCGAAAACCCATTGAACAAATTCATATTGGCCTGAAGAACAAACGAATAATCGCGCCGGGTGCCAAGAACCGCACCGTTATTTTTTTCAATGTTCATGGTGCTGACCATGTCGAAGGTCGGGAAGTATTCCGCTCGGCGGATGGCCTTTTGGGTGCGTGCCACTTCCATGGTGACGACACTGTTGCCAACCGCTGGATTTTCCTGAAGGGCGATATCCATGGCGCGGTCAATTGCGCTTGGGATAACTTCTACCGGCGGCACAGGATCGGTCATGGAACTGATATTTGGCGCGTGATTAAAAACCTGCGCATATCGACTGACCGCATCTTCCAATGCGCCTTCGAAGGAGACTTGGCGTTCTTTGGCAATTTGCAGCCGTGACTTGGCTTGCAGAACATCAACCGCAATGCCTGACCCGCGTTGCACCCGTTCGTCTTCCAGATTTAATTGGTGTTCGATGTTAATAACGCTGGTGCGCGATAATCCGAGCAGATGGCGTTGCCGCAACACGTCGACATAGTTGCTGATCCCCTCGAAAATGGTGTTCTGAATTGTCCCTTCCTGGGTGATGCCGGCGAGGGCTTTGTTGAGCCGGGAGACCTTCACGTTTGATGCCGTGCTGAACCCATTAAACAGGTTTTGTGTCATCGTCAGGGTAGCCGTTTGTTTTGTGCGGGATGACGGCTTGCCGTTCTCGGAGCGTTCGCCGGGGCTGTTAATATACTCAGGCCCAGCGGTCGCGTTTAGATCAACGCTAGGATAATAACCGGCCTGTGATTGGCGAATTTGTTCATGACGCGATTCAATGGTCTTGCTACCAGCTTTGATATTCGGATGGTTGGTGACGATGTAGACCAGTTCGTCATTTAGCGGATTGGCCACCGCAAAATCTGCCGCGCACAGCACAGCAAAAATCGATAAAACGACTCGTTGTATCCCAGATTTTATCACCACACGCCCCCAGGCATCGTGTCGAAACAGTTAGGTTCCCATCAATCACACCAAATTTTTGGCTAAATATTGTGTCTTAAAGCTCTGCCCACACAACATCTCGATTGACAAAAATTTTAGACCATTAACCGTTACAGAATGGTAAAGGGGTTGGCCGAAAAATGCGAGCGAGAATTCATTCGTCCGTGCTGCCAAACCCGCCGCCGCCGGGGGTTTCGATAACGAAGACGTCGCCGATATTCATGTCGGTTTGATCACATCCTTCTAGGGAGTCGACCGTGCCGTCCTGGCGGTCGATCCAATTGCGACCGACGCCGCCGGGTGCGCCACCGTTCAATCCATAGGGGGCAACACGTCGGTGGCTTGAAAGAATGGCAGCGGTCATGGGTTCGAGAAAGCGAACACGTCGGATCACTCCTGCCCCACCTGAATAAAGACCTTCGCCGCCGCTGCCGTGACGGATCGAATAATTTTCCAGCAACACCGGGAACCGCCATTCAAGAACTTCCGGGTCGGTCAGGCGGGAATTGGTCATGTGGGTGTGGACCGCATCGGTGCCGTCAAAACCTGGACCGGCCCCCGATCCACCACAGATCGTTTCATAGTATTGGTAGACGTCGTTACCGAAGGTGAAATTATTATTGGTGCCTTGTGAGGCCGCGACGATATTCAAGGCGCCATAAAGGGTGTCGACGATGTGTTGGCATGTCTCCACATTTCCAGCGACGACGGCGGCTGGATAGCTGGGTCTCAGCATGCAGTTATCAGGCACGATGATATCAAGCGGTTTCAGGCATCCCGCGTTTAGTGGAATGTCATCATCTACCAAAGTGCGAAAGACATATAGGACCGCTGCTCGGGTCACTGAATACGGCGCGTTGAAATTTCCTGGATGTTGCTCTGCTGTGCCCGTGAAATCAACCGCCGCTTTACGGTTGTCCTTATCGATGGAAATTTTCACATGGAGGGGACTGCCATCGTCCAGCTCATAGGTGAAATCGCCATCGCTGAGTACGTCCAAAACCCGGCGCACGGATTCTTCGGCGTTGTCTTGAACATGCCCCATATAGGCGCTGACAACATCCAAGCCGAAGTGCTCGACCATGGCTTTTAATTCCTGAACACCTTTTTCGTTGGCGGCGACCTGGGCCTGAAGGTCGGCCATGTTCTGAGACGGATTGCGCGACGGCCAATCGCCGGAGCCGAGGAGGTCGAGAAATTCCTGCTCGCGCAACTGACCACCCTCGACCAATTTAAAATTGTCGATCAGGATGCCTTCTTCTTCGACCGTGCGGCTGTTGGGTGGCATGGAGCCAGGGGTGATCCCGCCGATATCGGCATGGTGGCCCCGGGAGGCAACGAAGAACAGCACGTCGTTTCCCGCTTGATCGAATACCGGGGTGATGACGGTTACGTCAGGCAAGTGCGTGCCGCCGTTATAAGGCGCGTTTAAAACCCAGACATCGCCTGGTTTCATTGCGTCTTGATTTTCACGGATAACGGTCTCGACACTTTCGCCCATGGACCCCAGGTGAACTGGAATATGCGGCGCGTTGGCGACCAGATTTGCCTCCGCATCAAACACCGCGCAGGAGAAATCGAGCCGTTCCTTGATGTTGACCGAATAGGCAGTGTTGGCCAGCACAGCCCCCATTTGTTCGGCAATGGACATGAATAAATTATTGAAAATTTCTAGCATTACCGGGTCCGCATCCGTGCCCATCGCAACACGTTTGGGTCGGGGGATATGCCGGCTCAGAACCAAATGCCCGTAGGGCGTCATTTCAGCTCGCCAGCCGGGCTCGATCATGGTTGTCGCATTGGCCTCAATAATGACGGCGGGTCCATCGATGAAGACACCGGAAGCCAATCCCTTCCTGTCAAACACAGGAGCCTGCAGGGCCTCGCCATCGGTGGTTATTCGGATGGTGTCTATTGGGCTGGCGGGCTGGCTGAGACCAGGAATTTTTTCTTCTATGCCGGTTTCAGTTTCACCGATGGCCTCGACCGACACGGCTTCGACGACAAATCCGTGGTCAGGCATTACGAAGCCAAACCGTTGTTTGTGGTTTGCCTCGAACTCACCGGCCATTTTGTGTCGGTCTGCGAAGGCGACGGGAAGGGCTGTGTCGGTTCCTTCATAGCGGATGTGAATTTGGCGGAGAATTTTAATATTTTCAGCGGCGACACCTTGGCTGAGGATTTCTTCTCGGACTTCTTCTTCCAAGGGGGTTAGAATTTTGGAGAGAGATTTCTCAGTATCATCGTCCAGGGCGATTTCAACGGAACGTTCCCTGAGCGTACGAATGTCGGCGAGGCCCATGCCGTAAGCCGACAGTACGCCAGCTTGAGTATGAATAAATACCCGTTCCATACCCAGCGCATCGGCGACCAGACAGGCATGCTGTCCGCCTGCACCACCAAAACAATTAAGCGTATATTCGGTCACATCATAGCCACGCTGAACAGAAATTTGTTTGATGGCAGAGGCCATGTTTTCAATGGCGACCTTCAAGAAGCCTTCGGCGACCTGTTCTGAGGTGTGGCGCTTGCCGGTGGCGCTGGAGATTTGGTCGGCGAGTTCACCAAACTGGGCGTAGACCTCGCCAACATCCAGGGGCTCGTCCGCATTTGGGCCAAAGACGTGGGGGAAATGTCGCGCTTGAATTTTGCCCAGCATGACATTGCAGTCGGTCACCGTCAGCGGCCCGCCCCGGCGATAACACGCTGGGCCCGGGTCGGCACCCGCAGAGTCCGGACCGACCCGCATGCGTGCCCCATCAAAGAACAAGATTGATCCACCACCAGCAGCAACCGTGTGGATGCGCATCATTGGTGCGCGCATGCGCACGCCAGCGACTTGCGTATCGAAGGCGCGCTCATATGTGCCATCAAAATGAGAGACATCGGTTGATGTGCCTCCCATGTCGAAGCCGATGACTTTGTCAAAACCTGCATCCATGGCGGTGCGGGCCATGCCGACCACGCCGCCCGCTGGGCCTGATAGGATGCTGTCTTTGCCTTGAAACAGGTCCGCATCGATGAGGCCGCCGTTGGATTGCATGAACATCAAACGGGTATCGCCAACTGCGACTGCGACCTGGTCCACATAACGTCTGAGAATTGGTGACAGGTATGCATCCACTACCGTCGTATCCCCCCGCGACACCAACTTCATCAAGGGGCTGACGTCGAAGGATGTGGAGACTTGGGTGAAACCTATATCGCGTGCAAGGGCCGCCACTTGGGTCTCATGATCCGGGTAGCGGTAGCCGTGCATAAAGACAATAGCAGCAGAGCGAAAGCCTTTATCAAAAGCGTCTTTGAGGTCTGATCTGATTTGAGTTGAATGAGGGGGGGCGAGGACATCCCCTGCCGCCGTCACACGTTCATCGACTTCGATAACATCGCGATAGAGGAGCTCTGGTAAAACAATTTCACGGGCGAATATGTCGGGGCGGTTTTGATAGCCAATCCGAAGCGCGTCCTTAAACCCTTTAGAAATCACCAGTACGGTGGGTTCACCCTTGCGTTCCAACAGCGCGTTGGTTGCGACAGTGGTTCCCATTTTGACAACCTCGACACGCTCGGCGGGAATGGGCGTTGATTGATCAACACCAAGCAAATCACGGATGCCTTGGACAGCCGCATCGTCATAGCGTTCAGGATTTTCTGAGAGCAGTTTGTGGGCGTGTAACTGACCATCCGGCGCACGCGCGACCACGTCGGTAAACGTCCCACCCCGATCAATCCAGAATTGCCAGCGGTTCCCACCGTCGGTCATTTAAAATCCTTACCGCTGTGAAATTCAAAGGTTCAATTAATTGTGGGACCATTCTTAAGCAGGGTAGGGCACGGCGGCAAGGCCATGACGAAATCAAAATAACCTAAATTAAATCGTAAATCATGCTGGATATGGGTGTAAATCTGGCGCCGAAATGGTGTGTAATTCACCATTGTTGCGCACGGAAGTAGATAAATTCCTCAACTAAATTCGCGGGTAGAGTTCTGATTCACCACGGCATTGTGAAGAATGCCCTATTGGTGCCACGATCAATATCTCTTATAACGGCGTGTCTTTGTTTTTGAAGACACGCCGAAATTCTATTTGAGCGAGAGAGAAATGAAATGGTTCGTCAGACCGATCAGGATTTTGATAATTACCACTGCCTTAGGGGGTGCCGGGGCCCTATGGGGAATGGCCGTGGCCAGTGATTGGCGGACAGCGAGCCATGAGCCGACTGGGATCGCGCCTGATCCTTCAAAGGTCAAGGAAGCGATTATTCAGGTCTATGCCGCCCGCGCGTTTAGTTGGCGCGGTGCATTCGGTGTACACACATGGATTTCAGTGAAACCGACCGATGCGATTGAATTCACGACCTATCAGGTGATTGGCTGGCGGTCTTATCGTGGCATGCCAGTGGTTTCAATCTCGAACCGTGCGCCTGATTCCCGCTGGTACGATGCGGAACCCTGGGTCATTTCAGATATGCGTGGTCCGGGTGTCGATGATATCATTAAAAAAGTTCACGCAGCGGCCCAGAGCTATCCTTATCCAGATGAGTACCGAGTCTGGCCTGGACCCAATTCGAATACCTTTACGGCACATGTGGCGCGGGAAGTGCCAGAGCTAAAACTCGACCTTCCTCCCATCGCCATCGGCAAAGATTATCTGAACAACGGCGCGGTCTTTGCAAAGTCTCCCAGTGGAACAGGCGTTCAATTTTCTGTATTAGGATTGTTTGGTCTGCTGGCGGGTGTAGAAGAAGGCGTTGAATTAAATCTCCTAGGTTTAACTTTTGGAATAGACCCCCTGGACCCGGCGGTGAAGCTGCCTATTATGGGCCGCCTTGGGCCGCGAACGACAATTTTCAGGCCCGCAATTCAAAGTCCCACTGCGGAACCGGGCCTGTAGGAGAATAATTTGTCGACCATCTGGGGGAAAGTTATTGGCGGCGTCGCCGGGTTTGCAATCGGCGGTCCCATTGGGGCGCTGATGGGTGCGTTCGCGGGTCATCAATTTGATAAGGATAAAGCCGGCACTACTCAGATGGGTGGTGGTCCTGGTACGGATCAGCGGCAAGTTGCATTCACCATCGCCGTGGTCGTTCTCAGCGCAAAAATGGCCAAGGCTGACGGCAAGGTCACGCCGGATGAAATTGCCGCCTTTAAGAAAATCTTTCGCATTCCGCCGGAAGAAGTTGGCGAAGTCGGTAGACTGTTCAACGAAGCCCGTAAAGATGCAACCGGCTATGAGCCCTATGCCCAGCAAATCGCCAGTATGTTTCCGCGCGAACCGCAAGTGCTTGAAGAGTTGTTGGGCGGGCTGTTCCTTATTGCCCAGGCCGATGGTGAGGTTCATCCAAAGGAACTTGAATATCTTAAAAGTGTCGCGGCGATCTTCGGCTTCGATCAGGACCACTTTGACCGCATTCATTGCAGTTTCATGGGGGCTGGCCATGTCGGAACCCAGGATGAATCTTATAAGATCTTAGGCGTCAACCCGTCGGCTGACGATGCGGAGGTTAAGTCTGCCTATCGCAAGCTGCTGCGCGAATACCATCCAGATGCCCTGATGTCGAAAGGCTTGCCGCAGGATTTCATCGATCTCGCAAATGAAAAAATGGCATCAATCAATCATGCCTATGACGTGGTGAAGAAGGAACGCGGCTTGAATTAAGTCAGCGACGCGGCCAAGCTAACCTTCATGAACTCTCCTGCTTTGAAATCCTCCAGTCTCACGCCTATCGATGCCGCCATAGGATTATTTATCGCGGTGTTATGGGGGCTCAACTATGTTGCGATTAAGATTAGTGTTATTCACTTTCCGCCGATTTATGCATCGGGACTTCGGTTCGCGCTGGTTGCCGCCATTTTAATTTGGTTTACCAAACCGCCCATCGGAAATTTTATTCCTGTTTTTATGATTTCTGTCGTGCTCGGCACGCTCCATTTCATTTTCGTATTTACCGGCCTGACCGGGGTCGATCCCTCTGTTTCATCGATTATACTGCAATTAGGAACGCCGTTTAGTGCCTTGATGGCGTGGCTTATGTTGAACGATG
This sequence comes from Rhodospirillaceae bacterium, assembly GCA_018660465.1. NCBI lineage: Bacteria > Pseudomonadati > Pseudomonadota > Alphaproteobacteria > Rhodospirillales > Rhodospirillaceae > Rhodospirillaceae bacterium. The sequence goes on along the minus strand of JABJKH010000114.1, from coordinate 37,686 downwards.
CCTTCGGCTGGCGGCGCACGATTGGGATGCTAATTGCGTTCGGCGGTGTGGCGATTGTTGCCGGTGAACCCAGCGTGTCATCCAGCTTGTTTCATGTCGTGTTGTGCCTGGGGGCCGCTGTCTGTTGGGGATTGTCGAACATCTTAATAAAGAAACTGGATGGTGTCGGGCCGATCCAGTTAAATGCTTGGATGGCACTATTCGCAGCACCTCAGTTATTTATCGTCTCTGCGCTGATGGAAGAAGGCCAATGGGCCGCGACCAAAAGTGCCGGAATGACTGAATGGGCATCAATCGTCTTCATGGCGGTCGGTGCCTCTGCCATTGCTTATGGGTTATGGTATCATTTGATGAACAAGTATGAGGTCAGTCGGATTGTCGGGATAAACCTGATGCCCCCTGTATTCGCCGCACTTTCCAGCGCTTGGTTATTGGGGGAAGTTCTCGGATGGGAGAAAATTGTTGGCGGCCTTCTCACGTTGTTTGGCGTGGCGGTTATTCAAATTAGATGGAACCGTGTTGCGGGACCAGTAGAGTAAGGAATCATGGAGACAAACCTGTCGCCCAATTTTGATGTTCGACCAGACGGCGCAGAAATTGACATGCTGGTCTTGCATTATACCGGCATGGAAACCGGCGAGGCAGCGCTGGAAAGGCTCTGCGATTCTGCCGCAAAGGTCAGCGCACATTATCTCATTCATGAAAATGGCGACGTTGTGCAAATGGTTGAAGAGGTGAACCGTGCTTGGCACGCTGGTGTCGCGTCTTGGCGGGGCGAGTCAGATGTTAATGCCCGATCCATCGGCATCGAACTTGTTAACCCCGGTCATGAATTTGGCTACCGTGAATTTCCAGACGCGCAATTGACAGCGTTGGAAGGCCTTTGTCTCGATATCCTTTCCCGACATTCTATACCGGCACGGAATGTGGTCGGTCATTCTGATGTCGCACCTACCCGCAAGCAGGACCCGGGTGAATTGTTTCCTTGGCAGCAATTGGCTGCAAAGAAAATTGGGATATGGCCGCGACGGCTTGGGTCCATATCCAGTTCAACCGACCATGTGGCGGCGCTTTTCTTACTCTATGGTTATGATGTCGAAAACCTCCCCTTGGCTATTGGTGCTTTCCAACGTCACTTCCGCCCCGAACGGGTCGATGGTGTTGCAGATGGTGAGACACTTGGTCTGCTGCGCGGTCTCATTCATCTCATAAATTGAGGACTCTAAATATGAATATGAACGACCATATTTTATCAGAAGACCAACGCATGATGCGCGATACCGTGCATGCCTACATCGATGATGTGGTCGCACCCTATATTCGGGACAACTGGGAAAAAGAATGGTCGATGGAGCCGGCGGATCGGGTGCCGGCGGAAATATTGCAAAAGGCTGATGAGATCGGCATTCGGACCCTCGGCGTGCCGGAGGAATTCGGCGGCATGGAGCTTGATCCCGCGACCGAAGTTCAAACCTTCGCGGTGATTTCAGAAGAGGTCGCGCGGGGCGATTCAGGCCTCGCCGATAAGCTGGCGCAGAACTGGAAGGTATCAGTTTTGTTGCGTAATTTGGCACCGCGTCATTTGCAGGAAAAATGGTTCCCGCGCCTGATGGAAGACCCAAACTTTTTGTTGGCTCATTGCCTGACCGAACCACGCGGCGCATCAGATCGGTGGCTGCCCCACAACGTGCCGTCGGCCAACATGGATACAAAGGCGGTGCTGGAAGACGGCCATTGGGTCATCAATGGACGTAAGCAATTTATCAGCAACGGCTACGACGCGAGCCTTTATGTCGTTTACGCCAACACCAAACCGGACGTCGGGATGGTCCACGGGACGTCGAGCTTTCTCGTGCCCCGCGACACCCCAGGCCTCAGCATCACCAAATGCAACGAGACCATGGGCTGCCGTTTCATGAACAATGGGGAACTGACATTTGAAGACATGCGCGTGCCGGAAGATCATTTGCTGGTTAAAGACGAAGCCATGGGGCATGCGGGGGTTTACTTCCGACCTGGAAAGATACTACAGGCGTCCAAGAATTTAGGCGTCGGCGTGGCCGCGTTTGAGAAAACGGCAGAATACGTCCAGAATTACGTGCAAGGCGGCGCGCCATTGATCAAGCACCAGGCCGTTGCGGTCCGTCTCGCGGATATGGCGACCCGCATCGATGCGATCCGCGCCTTTATCAACTACGCCGCACGGGCTGTTGATGAACGGGTGGGAGATGCGGATAAGCTCTGCAACATGCTCAAGTACCACACGTCTGAGGAAATCATGAAAGTCTGCAAAGACGCACTAGAACTTCATGGCGGCACGGGTGTCATGCTGGAAGCAGGAATTGAAAAATTATTCCGAGACGCCGCCATCTTCATGCACATGGACGCGACCGTAGACATTTCCCGCTTCAAGGTGATCAAGGCCATGTTCCCGGATGCAGCGGGAACCTACGCCGATCCGAAGTAGTTTATTTCTTCTTCGCGTCCGGCGGCCAGTTGTCTCGATCAATGCCTGCGGCTTCTTCTAAAAGCAGGCAGACAGACGCGGTATCGCGTTGTTCCAGACCTCGGCTCATCGCAGCGCGGAAGGGTTGGGCGGCGAGGGAAAACAACGGTACTGGACACCCGATCTCAGCGGCGTAGTTAGTGATGACGTCGAGGTCTTTTTTGAAGAGCAAATTAGTCGCACCGACATCGTCCCAATTGCTGTCCGCCATCAGCTTTCCGCGAACTTCGAACATGCGGCTGGTGCCCGCACTCTCACTGATCACATCAAAGACAAGGTTGGGGTCTAGATCGGCTTTCATGCCCAGCACCATAGCTTCTGCCGTCGCCGTGTTGTGGACGGCGATCAGGTGGTTGGCAACGATTTTCATGCGAATACCATTGCCAAATTCACCGCAGTATTTTTGGCTGCGGGAAAAACCAGCGAACATTGGCATACATTTGTTTACGGCGTCCTCGTCACCACTCGTAAACACGACAAGATCACCCGTGCGGGCCTGATGGCCGGTACCGCTGAGTGGGCAGTCGAGAAGGGTAATGCCAGCGGCAGCAAGCCTGTCACGGGCGGCTTCTTTATCATCAATAGTAAGGGTGCCGGTTTCGACCAGGATCGCTTCTTTGTTCCCAGCCTCGGCGAGTTCAGTCGTCACCGCATGCAGCGCCGCAGGACTTGCCAGAGATAGAATAATGATCTTTGCCAAATTGGCGACCTCGGTCGCGCTGAATTTCACATCCACGCCATTTGATTGGGCACGGGCGATCATACCCGCATCAATATCGAAACCGGCGACGGCGAACCCCGACTTAACCAGATTCGTCGAAATGGCCCCGCCCATGTTGCCAAGACCAATGATACCAATGGTGTTTGTCATTGTCGGGTTATCCTTTTTGTCGATTTATTTTTGGGTGGCCTGCGCGAGTATGGCAAGCCTGAAGTTCTTATCAATAAAGCTACCGGCTTTCAATAAAGACAGAACCGGCTTATCCTGAGCCCACCAGACGGTCGGATGGCTGCTCTTTGTTCCTTTTGGGTGCAAAGGGAGGAAAGTCCGGGCTCCACGGAGACACGGTGCCGGGTAACGCCCGGCGAGGGTGACCTTAGGGAAAGTGCCACAGAAAGCAAACCGCCTGATCCTCTTCGGAGCATCGGGTAAGGGTGAAAGGGTGCGGTAAGAGCGCACCGCGTGCCCGGAGACGGGAACGGCATGGTAAACCCCACCGGGAGCAAAACCGAATAGGGATGGCAGGGCAGCTCGACTGTCCAGGCGCGTTTCCGCGTCGTCGTCCGGGTAGGTTGCAAGAGGCGTCCGGCAACGGGCGTCCCAGATGAATGGCCATCTATCGTTCGCAAGAACGTGGACAGAACCCGGCTTACAGGCCGTCTGGTATTTAATTTATTTATTGAGGCGTTTTTATTATTAGCCCCTCAGGCGCTGGGCGGGCCTCTTCGGCCCCAGATGTTCCGGGGGCTTTCGCCAAACGATTGGCGGCCCGCGGTCGCGGGCTTCTCAAACTAAAGCGACAGGAGTCGCTTTAGCTTTCGGGGAGTTCTAATCTCTAGCTCCACACTTTGACATCCCCCCACCCTCATCCAGAGGAGGGCCTTTAGGCCCGTCTCGAAGGATGCTGAGTAAAGCTCCATCGTCGCCTTGCCACCGGACAAATTACCTAAACAAACTCAGAATACCTTGTTCCGCCTGTCCCGCAAACGCCAGGGCGGAAATGCCGAGTTGCTGCCGGGTTTGCACAGCCAGCAGGTTGGCACCCTCTTCGTTGATGTCGGCCAGGGTCAGTTTTGCGGCACCCTCTTCAAGGTCGTTCACATAACCTTCCGTAAATTCCAACCGAGTCTGCAGTAATGCAACGTTCGACCCCAGTGTCTGGGCATTCGATCGCAATGTCGTCAACGCACTATCCAACTGTTAAATTGCTGTATCGACCTGCGTTGTATTGCCTTCTGCAATGAAGTTGTCGTTGTTTCCAGCAATGCTGAGGATAATGTCAGGGGTGCCAGGAAGGATAGCAATTCCCTCGGCAAAATAACTTGTACTTGTCAAATTAAAAATATCCGTAGCGCCAAGTCCAACCAAACTGACCGAGATAACGTCGCCTGCACTTAGAACAGCAAAACCAAAACCTGATCCGCCGATCCCGATAGTAAGCGAGACCGTCCCGTATGTAATAGTAGGACCAGTTGTAACAAAAGAGCCTGTAAGCACAAGACCAGTGCCCTGATAAGTTAAGGTGACAATAGAACCGCCATTCCCTGTTTTGAGAGTTATTGCCTCCACGCCCGAGTAATTAAATGATGTATCTGAAGCAACAACAGCCTGCCCGATCCCAAGACCCGTTTCCGAAATGTTCGCCGCGTCGACGGTCAATGTGCTGGCGGTTTCGGAGCTGAAGTTAACGACCAGTTGTTCGGCAGTTGAATTGACTAGATTAACACCCTGGAAAGATGTGTCCGTTGTCAATGTCCCGATCTGGCTGCGCAGGGCGTTGAATTGCGTGATCAGGTCGGTGAACTGTGAGCCTGTCGCCGACTTAAGGTTCCCGGCGATGCCTTTTATCTGCCGCACGATTGCCTCGACGCCTTCGATCCCACCAAGAGCGGTTTCAACGGTGCTGATGCCCTGATTAATACCGTCTTTCTTTTCAAGGAAATCAAATGCACGGTCGGCTAGAATCTTGGCTTGGAAGAAAGAAACCGGATCATCTATCGCGCTGGCAACCCGTAGCCCTGTAGACAAGCGCCCCTGTGTGCGGTCAATTAAAGTGGTGCTATCTTTGAGTGAAAGCAGACTGTCACGAACTGCGGCTGATAGCGTAATTTTTCGCATTCTAACGTCACCGAGAAAAGATTTATTTTAAACGAATGCCCTGCATACGTCTGTATTCAAATAATACGTATTGATGCCACATCTCACTCGCAAGGGTTGTATGCGAATATATACTGATTAACGGCAAGAAGTTAATTTTTACTGAAAGATTTATTGTACGTTAACTTATCACTTAATAAATAACATTACGTTCAATCTTGAGACGCCTAGCCCAAAAAACCTTTTTTCTTCTTGGGCAGGGTTTTCTTTTTCTTGGGAACCAGGGGGCGGTGCATGACCAGGGCTTCGACGATGCCGAATTGTTTGGAGGTTAGTTTGTTGAATTTTAGGCCGATGCCTCCGCTTGCCCGTGAAACGCTACGGACGACTTCGGCAAAGGCTCCGAACTCGACCATTTCTTCATCTTCGATCCTGACACCCTTGATCGAAATGTTTTTCCCGAGGGGGAATTTTTCCTTAGCACCAGCGAATGAAATCCCGCCCATGCTGACGTCAATGACCTCGCAGGTCCCGCCGTCCGTGACGAGATACGTTTCATTCAGCGGTCGACGATTGTCGATACGATCATTTCGTTCCACAAATCCCTTGACCGATGCCATGTAACTTTTTCCTTGTTGTCTGCATATGAATTAGCAGAGAAATTTCCCACGAGGTCAAGGGTGGTTTTTATCGCCCCTCAAGCACCGGGCGGGCCTCTTCGGCCCTTTGCTTTCGCCGAACGGTCGGCGGCCCGCGGTCGCGGGCTTCTCAAGCTAAAGCGACAGAGGTCGTTTTAGCTTTCGGGGAGTTTTAATTTCTCACTCCACACTTTGACATCTCCCCATTCTCATCCAGAGGAGGGCTACTAGGCCCGTCTCGAAGGATGCTGAGTAAAGTTCATCGCCTGTCGATTCCCCAAAATTACCACAAATTGACCATCAAAGGGGCGAAATCGACTTTTAGTCTTCTGGCTCACGATCAATGAAAACCAGAGTTGGAAGGCATTGAAAACCCAAGCATTTTCCCGAATATTTCCATAATGTGTCATTGACTCCCATAAATACCCATGCTATTCCAAATATGCCCAGAAGTGTAACTGAGGATTGTTGCACTTGGGGCGCGAAGAATATCTGGGGGTCGAGTGCTGATTTTGCGGCGCAAATTTGGGGCGCAATTGTGGGGCTAAGGGCTTGCGGTTTTTGGGGGATTAGATGGCGCTATTCGCCGGTACGTTTGAGAATAAGGTCGACGGCAAGGGACGCGTGTCCGTACCGGCGCCGTTCCGTGCCGAGCTGGAAGGCGGCCACGCGGGCGCGGTCTATCTTTATCCATCTCTAGAATTTGACGCGATCGAAGCCTGTACCGTCGAGTGGATGGAAGAGATGAAGGCCGGAATCGCCCGTCTGCCTAAGTTTTCCAAGGAACGCCGGGCGCTGTCGATGAGCGTGTTCGGTCGTGCCCGACTAATCAGATTAGAAGAAACCGGACGATTGGTGCTGCCGAAAGATATGGCAGACCGTGCCGGAGTTGCTGATAAGGCCGCATTCGTCGGCATGGGAGATTCATTTTTAATTTGGAACCCGGAAGCGGCGGAGGCCGAACTCAGCGGCGCCTCGCAAACGGTGATTGAAGAAGGCTTAACAATTGAGACGCCGCCTGACCCAGGTGGCGGTGGTAGAGGAGGGTAGATCATGCGTGAGCCGGTCCCCCCCCGTCCCACGTTTTCCCATACACCTGTGCTTTTGCGCGAAGTACTCGACGTCCTGACACCCCAGGACGGCGCGATCTACGTTGACGCGACTTTTGGCGCGGGTGGATATTCTCGCGCAATCCTCGAAGCAGCCGAATGTACGGTCTGGGGAATTGACCGTGACCCGGAAGCGCAAAATCGCGCTGCGGACCTGATCGCACGTTTCCCAGGCAGGCTTACCGTGTTGCAGGGCTGCTACGGCGATATGGCCGAGTTGCTTGAGAATGCTGGCGTCGGACAGGTTGATGGCATCGCTTTCGATCTTGGTGTCTCGTCCATGCAGTTGGATGATCCCGACCGGGGCTTCTCCTTCCGCGCCGATGGCCCCTTGGACATGCGCATGTCGAAAGACGGCATGACCGCAGCCGATGTGGTGAACGAGCTTCCCGAAAAAGAACTTGCCGACGTTATATATAAGTATGGCGAAGAGCGCGCATCCCGGCGGATTGCGAAAACGATCATAGATGTGCGGGCGGATAAGCCGATTACCGGTACCGCCGAATTAGCAAGACTTATCCGTGGCGTCGTCAAAAAATCCAAGGACGGCATTGATCCGGCGACCCGGACATTCCAAGCGTTGCGAATTTATGTGAACGATGAGTTAGGGGACCTGGAACGCGGCCTGCGCGCTGCCGAGGCATTGCTTGTGCCCGGCGGCCGCATGGCCGTGGTTTCATTCCGTTCTCTTGAAGACAGAATCGTAAAGGACTTCATGCGCGTGCGCAGTGGCGCTGCGGCAAGACCTTCACGTCATTTGCCTGTGTCCGCTGAGGATCAGCAGGCAGCCAGCATTCGGCCCGTGCACAGGGGGGCGGTTAAGGCTTCATCCGATGAAGTTTCAACCAATCCCCGCGCCCGGTCGGCGCGATTGCGGGCAGGCGAGAGGACCGATGCACCGGTCTGGCCAACACCCCCCCGTGGGCCGGCTAACGATGATGCAAACAGGAGGGCAGCCTAATGCGTCAAACCACAATGCTATTTGTTCTATTGGCTGGGGCTCTGAGCTTGGCGTTATTTTCCGTCAAATATCAGGTTCAGGACCTTGAAGGGGAGTTGGTTGATCTCAACCGCTCCATCAAGGCAGAGCAGCAAGCGGTTCGTGTTCTTAAAGCTGAATGGAGTCATCTGAACAATCCCGATCGGTTGCGGGGTTTGGCGGAACGGCACCTGGGTCTTGATCAGGTGCGCCCTGAGCAAATGCAGACATTGCAAAACGTCAGCAACAAAAAGGGGGAAGCAACCCGGTGAGTGACCAAGACCTCCTGCCTATGTCTGAAGAGAACACGGTCTTGACCCACGAGGACCCGCCGCGCGTCCACTTCGAAGGTAGCAAAAAGTCTGCCATGGAAACTGGACGAAACCGTTTGTTGGTGACGGGCATGGTGGTTCTTTTAGCTTTCACGGTGGTTGGCGGACGGCTGATCACGCTGGCAACGTCGTCACCTGATGCAGATAAGAAATTCGCCCGCGCCACGGCAAAACCAAATGTCGCAGGACGCGGTGAAATTGTTGATAGACGGGGGGTGATCTTGGCGGCGAGTTTGCCGATTGCGTCGTTGTACGCCAACCCGCAGGGAATTCTGGATGCTGATGAAGCCGCAGATAAGTTAACCGAGATTCTACCCGATTTGAGCAGAGAAGAACTTCTCGTCAAGCTGAGAGGCAAGGGTCAGTTCGTTTGGCTGCGCCGGAATTTGACGCCGCAGCAAGTTTACGACATTAACGCCTTGGGAATTCCTGGTGTTGCATTTGCGGATGGTGAGCGTCGGGTCTTTCCACATGGCCGGGTCGCATCGCACCTACTTGGCATGACAGATGTGGACGGCAAGGGGATCGCTGGTGTCGAGCGTTATTTTGATGATGCGCTCCGCAACGATGGCCGCCGGGTGCAACTGTCCATTGATCTTCGAATTCAGGCGATTTTGCATCAGGAACTGACATCCGTTGTGGCTCGGTTTAATGCATTGGGGGCGGCAGGTGTAATCCTTGATGCCGAAACCGGCGAAGTAACCGCCATGGTTTCGCTGCCGGATTACAATCCAAACGACGCCGGAACCTTGCAAGGCGAAGCCGGATTCAATCGGGTGACCAAAGGCGTTTATGAAATGGGCTCGACGTTTAAATTGCTGACCGCAGCAATGGCGTTGGATTCGGGAAAGGTGTCGTTGCAGGACCGCTATGATGCCCGCAAGCCTATTCGGATCGCTCGGTTTCGCATTACCGATTATCACGGTAAGAACCGTTGGTTGTCTGTGCCGGAAATCCTGATTTATTCATCAAACATTGGTGCCGCCAAGATGGCCATGGATTTAGGCGGCAAGGCGCAGAAGGCGTACCTCGCAAAACTTGGAATGTTGCGTCAATCAGCGGTTGAACTGCCAGAAGTGGGGACCCCCTTATCCCCCGCACGCTGGCGCGATATCAACACCATGACCATTTCCTACGGCCACGGCATTGCAGTCACACCGCTGCAAATGGCTGCGGCCATCGCAACAGTCGTGAACGGCGGCTATTACCGGCCGCCAACGATTTTGAAAAGGGATAAGCCGAAACCGGGGGGCGAAATTATCCACCAAATTTTTTCCGAGAAGACCTCCAGCCAAATGCGCAACCTGATGCGCTTGGTTGTCAGCCGCGGCACGGGCCGCAAAGCGAATGTTCCCGGCTACAAGATTGGTGGCAAGACCGGCACGGCGGAGAAACAGGGGAACGGCGGTTACCGAGAAAAAGCGCTGATTTCGTCTTTCGTCGCGGCCTTCCCAATTGATGCGCCGCGCTATGTGTTGCTGGTACTGGTCGATGAGCCAAAGGGCAATAAGAGCACGTATTACTACGCGACAGGCGGCTGGGTGGCGGCTCCGACCATTGGCAAGCTGGTCCAGCGGATCGCGCCTATGATTGGGATTCGCCCGGTACTAGAGGGCGATAAACCTAAAACCAGTAAGCCCAAAATTAGCAAGCGGCGGCGGGCTCCGGTCAAAGCGGCCTTTGTGCCTTTCTCTACGAAATCTGTGGAGAGGACCGGTGCGCGTTGAGGAACTATGGAATGGAGATGGTGGCGACGTAATGGGGACGGCTGACAACAGGAATGTGGATATCACGGGTTTGACTTGCGATTCGCGTGAGGTCGAACCCGGCTACCTGTTTGCCGCCTTGCCGGGTACTCAATCGGATGGTCGGGACTTTATCGACGAAGCCTTGGGCCGGGGTGCCGTCTGTATTCTGGCACAGTCAGGTACGGTTCTGGAAAAACAGCACCAAGATACCTCTCTATTAGTCGATGATAATCCGCGCCGCCGCTTTGCGTTGATGGCGGCACGCTTCTTCGACGTTCAGCCTGAAACCATTGTCGCCGTAACCGGGACGAATGGTAAGACGTCTGTTGTTTCGCTGGCGCGGCAAATTTGGACAAATTTAGGCCGGTCTGCCGCTAGCATGGGGACGCTCGGGATTTCGGCACCTGAACGCGAGACTGTGGGCAGTTTAACGACTCCTGATCCGGTAGGGTTACACCAAGATATCCGTGATCTTGCAGCAGAAGGCGTGAGCCACTTGGCTGTCGAAGCTTCCAGCCATGGTCTATCTCAGTGCCGATTGGATGGCGTTAAAATAGGGGCCGCCGGGTTCACCAACCTGACCCGCGATCATTTAGATTATCACAAATCGATGGATGAATATTTGGCGGCGAAGGCGCGATTGTTTTCTGAAGTCATGGCCCCTGGCGGTACGGCGGTTTTGAATGCCGATGCGCCGGAGTTCCGGACCCTGACAAAAATCTGTTTAACCCGAGGCCACAAGGTCATTTCTTATGGCTTGGGCCAGGGAGATATACATTGCGAGTCCATCATTGCCACGCAAACGGGATTTAGTCTGGAAATTAATGCCCAAGGTACGCGTGCTGACGTGGCGTTGTCGCTGATCGGAAACTTCCAAATATTAAACGTCTTGTGTGCAGTGGGTCTAGTTCTCGCAGGCGGTGAAGATATCCATGCTGTTTTGCAAACCTTGAGTGCTCTGGAGGGTGCTCCCGGTAGGTTACAAAGAATTAAGGGACACCCAAAGCGGGCCAGCGTTTTTGTAGATTACGCGCATACACCTGAGGCCTTGGCGAGTGTGCTCCGTGCCCTTCGTCCTCATACCAAAGGCAAGCTTTCGGTTGTCTTTGGTTGCGGTGGCGACCGAGACACCGGGAAGCGGCCAGAAATGGGACGGGTTGCTCAGGCATTGGCAAACAAAATTATCGTTACCGACGACAACCCTCGCAGCGAAGATCCCAGCGAAATTCGCGGCCAAGTTCTAAAAGCCTGTCCGCAGGCGCAGGAAATCGGTGATCGCGCCGAAGCCATTTCCACAGCTGTTGCCGATCTTGAGGCAGATGATCTACTGATCATTGCTGGCAAAGGCCATGAAACAAATCAAATCGTTGGCGATAGGGTTCTACCGTTTAGCGATGTCGATGTGACCGAAGCTGCGCTGAAGGAGCTTGGATCATGACCGTGGCTTTGTGGCTTTCATCAGAAGCTGAGACCGCAACCAGCGGGCGGGCGACGCACGACTGGGTTGCCACAGGCGTATCTATCGACAGTCGGACGCTGGAACCAGGTGATCTATTTGTCGCCATTGAGGGCCCTAATTTTGATGGACACAAATTTGTTGGCGATGCCCTGACCAAGGGTGCCGTCGCAGCCGTTGTCAGTCGAGTGCCGAATGCACTGGACTCTGAAACATCTCTGCTGATTGTTGAGGATACCCTAAAGGCGTTGGAAGACCTGGCCGTCGCATCTCGTGCTCGGAGCACGGCAAAAATTATCGCGGTGACGGGCAGTGTCGGCAAAACTGGCACCAAAGAAGTGCTGAAAGAAGTGCTTTCAGCCCAGGGCGAAACCTATGCCACAGAAGGCAGTCTAAACAATCATTGGGGTCTGCCGCTAAGCTTGGCACGACTGCCGCGCACGGCAAAGTTTGGTGTATTTGAATTGGGCATGAATCATCCGGGTGAGATCGAGCCGCTGGTAAAATTGGCACGTCCTCATGTTGCACTGATCACTACAATAGAAGCTGTCCACAGCGCACACTTCGATAGCATCGAAGACATTGCCGATGCCAAAGCTGAAATCTTCTTAGGACTTGAGCCCGGCGGTGTGGCCATCTTGAACCGGGATAATTCTCAATTTGCGCACTTGGCAGCCCGCGCAAAATCCATGGGCGTTAACAATATAATTTCGTTCGGTGCCGACGCGGCGGCTGACTTCAGGGCATTGAATTTTGAAGCCGATGCAGACTCATCTCGCGTCACCGCAGAATTCGCGGATGAGACATTTGAATATCGAATAAGTATTCCTGGGCAACACTGGGTGACAAATAGCTTGGGAGTACTGGGGGGCGTTGCCGCCGCCGGGGGAAATATAGTGGTGGCGGCAACTGTCCTCAAAAATTTGAGCGCGCCAAAGGGACGGGGACGGACTTGTAAAGTCCAGCTTCCCAATGGCGAATTCACCCTCATTGACGATAGCTACAATGCGAGCCCGGTCTCAGTAGCGGCGGCGTTATCCGTCCTTGGTCGGGTTGGCGTCGGGGCAAACGGTCGTCGCATTGCGGTCTTAGGGGACATGCTGGAACTGGGCGCGGACTCGGTTCAACGGCACCAAGCCCTCGCCCTACCGTTGAGCGAAAACAAAATTGATTTGGTGTTTACGGCAGGCACTGACATGGCTTCACTTGCGGACGTTTTACCCGACGAAATGCAAGGCGGCCACGCGGGCAATTCAGAATTATTGGTGCCGGTTGTTCGGTCTGCTGTTCGGGCCGGTGACGCGGTTTCGGTCAAGGGGTCCGCTGGCAGCAAAATGAATGCGGTTGTTCAGGCACTCTTGGCCCTGGATGCGAACATGGACAATACCAACGTGGGCGACGCCCCCTTAGTTGTGAACGGGGGCTGAGGCGATGCTGTATAATTTCCTTTATCCCCTGGCCGATCAGATTTCGGTGTTCAACGTTTTCCGTTACATCACCTTCCGCACGGGTGGTGCTGTTATGACGGCGTTGATCCTCAGCTTTTTGATCGGGCCGTTCCTGATCCGCATGTTGGCCAGTCGCCAAAGCGGCGGGCAACCCATTCGCGACGACGGACCTGAGAGTCACTTGCTGACCAAAAAAGGCACGCCCACCATGGGTGGCTTTATGATCTTGCTGGCGCTGACCGTGGCGACCCTATTATGGGCAGATTTGACCAACGGCTATGTCTGGGCCGCCTTGGGCGTGACCATCGGTTATGGCGCGATTGGTTTTATTGATGACTATATTAAGGTCAGTCGCCGTAAAAGTGGCGGCTTGCCGGGTAAACTAAAATTAGTGCTTCAGACCGTGGTGGCCCTATCGGCGACGATGTGGATTATCCATCTGTTGCCGGAGCCCTTGAACTCCACCATTGCGGTGCCATTCTTTAAAAACCTCCTGATTGAGCTTGGCTGGATATTCCCAATCATGGCCGTGTTCGTCATGGTTGGATCGTCCAATTCCGTGAATTTAACAGATGGATTGGATGGTCTTGCCATTGTGCCGGTGATGATCGCGACCGGCGTTTTTGCCTTGATCGCGTACTTGGTCGGCAACGCCGTATTTTCTGGATACTTGCAAATTCATCATGTTCCCGGAACCGGCGAGCTCGCCGTTTTTTGTGGTGCTTTGGTTGGCGGAAGCTTGGGGTTCCTATGGTTCAACGCGCCGCCTGCGAAGGTGTTTATGGGCGATACAGGATCGTTGGCACTTGGCGGTGCACTTGGGACCATCGCCGTGATTACAAAGCACGAATTGGTGCTGGCCATTGTTGGCGGCTTGTTCGTATTGGAAACAGTTTCGGTCATTGTCCAGGTTGCGTCGTTCAAGCTGACCGGCAAGCGCGTCTTTCGCATGGCGCCGTTGCATCACCATTTCGAACAGAAGGGTTGGTCCGAACCGACCATCGTTATCCGATTTTGGATTATCGCCGCGATCTTGGCGCTGATCGGCCTCTCCACGCTGAAGCTCAGATAGGAAAGTTGAAATAATGATTCACATTCCAGGGTACGCAGAAAAATCGATTGTTGTTTTAGGCCTAGGCCTCAGTGGCCTAGCCGCTGCGCGCGCGATGATGGAATCGGACGCCGATGTTTGGGCTTGGGACGACAATGCGAATGCCCGCGCTGAAGCCGAAGCGGTTGGAATACCTGTTCGCGACCCGGCAAGCGCAAACTGGCGCAAAATGTCAGCGCTGATCATGAGCCCCGGAATTCCTCACACCTATCCAAGTCCTCACCCAATTGCCGACCGCGCCAAGGCCGCGGGTTGCCCGATTATTGGCGATATGGAGCTTTTGATGGGAAGCCAACCAGACGCCGCCTACGTCGGCATTACGGGCACCAATGGCAAGTCAACGACGACTTCGTTGATCGCGCATGTTTTGCAAGTTGCCGGTCGCACCATTCAAGTCGGTGGAAATTTAGGGACACCTGTTCTGGAGCTTCTTCCTATGGGCGACGGCGGCATTTATGTGCTGGAGATGTCGTCGTATCAATTAGATTTAACGCCGTCTATCTCGTGCGATTTCAGTGTACTTTTGAACATTAGCCCGGACCATCTGGGACGGCATGGCGGCATGGACGGGTATGTCGAAGCCAAGAAATCAATGTTCCGAAATCAAACTGCTGACTCAACCATGATTATTGGAATAGACGACGACCATTCACGGGAAATTTTTGAAACCCTACGTGCGGATCGACGGGGTCGGGCCATCCCCATCTCAGGTACGCGCGCGGTGGAAAAAGGCGTCTTCGCTATGGATGGCGTCTTGTTTGATTCATTGGATGGCGACCCGCGCCCGGTTTTAGATTTATCGGATGCGCCAGCTTTGCCGGGGACCCACAATGCACAAAATGCCGCAGCTGCTTATGCAGTGACCAGATCAGCGGGCTTGGATTGGCAGGAAATTTCCGATGCCATCAAAACCTATCCCGGCTTGGCCCATCGTCAGGAACGCGTCGAAGTCATTGACGGCGTGGCCTACATCAACGACAGCAAGGCAACCAACGCTGACGCAGCAGCCCGGGCATTGGGATGCTACGAAGCGATTTGCTGGATCGCCGGTGGACAATCCAAAGAAGGTGGCCTTGATCCTGTCACGCCTTACCTGAACAAAGTGGTGCATGCCTTCTTAATCGGTGAAGCACAAGACGCCTTCGCTGCTGTGCTGGCAGACCGAGTTCCGGTTACCAAATCAGACACCTTAGCAAAGGCCGTTGAGCAAGCGCATCAACGCGCCCAAGAAGATAAATCAGGCGGTTGTGTCGTTCTGTTATCTCCGGCGTGTGCGTCATTTGATCAGTTTGATAACTTTGAACAACGGGGCGATGTATTCAAAGCACTGGTCCAGGGTTTGCCCGGCCAACATAATTCTGAAGGAGGCGCCCTGAGGTGAGCACCTTCGCCCGCACAGATACAAGCTTACTTGGCCGCTGGTGGTGGACGGTGGACCGTTGGGCTTTGCTTGCCTTGTTTAGCTTGGCGGCAGTGGGTGCAGTCATGACCATGGCGGCGTCGCCACCGGTCGCGGAAAGGATCGGACTCGACACATTCTATTTCGCCCGTCGTCAGTTTGTATTTTTGGTCGTTGCCGTTTTATTGATGTCGGCGGTGTCGCTGATGTCGCCCAGAGGTGTTCGGCGGGTCGCTGTTGTCTGCCTTGGTGTATCAATGGCCCTGACGGCGCTGACCTTGTATTTTGGCGCTGAGATCAAGGGGGCAACGCGCTGGCTGCATTTTGCTGGGCTTTCCCTGCAGCCGTCTGAATTTATCAAGCCTAGCCTTGCGGTGGTTTCCGCGTGGTTATTTTCCATGCATAGGTTGGGTGAAAACCGCGCTGGGAATGCGATTGCGATTATATTGTTTGGTTTGGTTTCCGCGATGCTTCTCTTGCAGCCGGATGTCGGCATGACCATGGTCATCGCAGCGGTGTGGGGCGTGCAGTTTTTCCTGGCCGGGTTACCACTGCTTTTGGTCGGCGCAATCGGTGTTTTCTTTTTGGCGTGCGGCGTTGGGGCTTACTTCACCTTCAGCCATGTGCAGTCTCGTATCGACCGGTTCTTGGATCCGGCAATTGGCGAGAACTACCAAGTCATGCGCGGCCTGGAAGCCTTCCGCAATGGCGGCTTGTTCGGACGTGGTCCGGGCGAAGGACGGGTGAAGGAAGTTCTTCCTGATGCCCATGCAGACTTTATATTTGCTGTCGCCGGGGAAGAATTCGGCTTGATCGCATGTCTGATTATTGTCGCCCTATTTGTCTTTATCATCGTGCGGGGATTCTCTCGTGTGTTCAAAGGCAAGGATCTGTTTGTTCTTTTGGTTGTGGCCGGGTTGCTGGTGCAGTTCGGATTGCAAGCCATGATCAACATGGCCTCGGCCATTCATCTCATTCCGCCCAAAGGCATGACGTTGCCGTTCATTTCATACGGTGGATCATCAACCATCGCGCTGGCCTACGGCATGGGCATGGTTTTGGCACTAACACGCGAACGGCCCGGTGATTGGGGGGAGCGTCAATGACGACATTTGACGCCCCCCTGATCGTGCTCGCTGCCGGCGGTACCGGCGGACATGTGTTCCCGGCCGATTCACTGGCGTCTGAATTGTCGAGCCGAGGGTGCCGGTTGGCACTCGTAACTGATCGTCGCGGGGACGCCTATGGCGGATCATTAGGCGAGATCGAAACCCATCGCATCTTAGCCGGCGGTATCGCCGGTAAGGGACCCATCGCGAAAATACGGTCGCTCATTGAATTGGGGATCGGAACCTTACAGGCGAGAAGCTTGCTCAAAAGACTACGCCCTGCCGCAGTTGTCGGGTTCGGCGGATATGCTTCCGTGCCGACAATGGTCGCGGCGACTTTAGCGAAGTTCCCGACGGTTCTTCATGAGCAAAATGCAGTGCTCGGTCGGGCCAATAGGTTGCTCGCGTCCCGGGTTGCCAGGATCGCAACATCCTTTAAATCCACGAAGAGTATTCCCGGTGAAGCACTGGATAAGGTCGTTCATACAGGTATGCCCGTGCGTCCAACCATCCTAGCTATGCACGATACCAAGTATCCCGATTTAAATTCGACCCGCGAAATTAACCTGTTGATCATGGGTGGCAGCCAAGGGGCTCGGGTCTTGAGTGATGTCTTGCCGGAAGCCTTGGGCCAATTGTCTGATGATCTTCGTCGGCGTTTGCGCGTGACACAGCAATGTCGAACCGAAGATGTCGAGCGCACCCGTGCCGTTTATGAAATCATGGGCGTGAGTGCAGACGTGGATTCGTTCTTTGATGATATTCCAGAACGCCTCGCCGCCACACATTTATTGATTGGTCGTTCAGGGGCCTCCACGGTTGCTGAAGCCATCACGGTTGGACGGCCTTCCATTCTTGTTCCCTATCCTCACGCAATTGACGATCACCAATCTGAGAATGCTCATGCGGTGGATGAAGTCGGCGGCGGCTGGCTGATCCCGGAGGACGCCTTTACACCGGAAACTTTGGCGGCACGTTTGAGCGAACTATTCTCCATGCCCGCAGCCCTGGAGAAGGCAGCCTCTTGCGCAAAAACTGCAGGACGTGCGGATGCGGCACATCAATTAGCCGATACGGTTTTAGGGCTATTGCCCGGCAATGGCGGAAATGAGATGCGGAGGCAGGCAGCATGAGAGCCCTCCCCCTCAACATTGGCACGCTTCATTTTATTGGTATCGGTGGCATCGGTATGAG
Organism: Rhodospirillaceae bacterium; assembly: GCA_018660465.1. Classification (NCBI taxonomy): domain Bacteria; kingdom Pseudomonadati; phylum Pseudomonadota; class Alphaproteobacteria; order Rhodospirillales; family Rhodospirillaceae; species Rhodospirillaceae bacterium. Next base: position 19,839 of record JABJKH010000114.1, on the reverse strand, counting down.
CGGCATTGCAGAGGTGCTGCATAACCTCGGTTACACAGTTCAAGGCAGCGACATCAGCGACAATGCCAACGTTCAACGTTTGCGCGACATGGGAATTCCGGTCGCCGTTGGTCACGATGCCGGCAACTTAGGCGAAGCCCAGGTCGTCGTCGTTTCAACGGCGGTAAAATCAGACAACCCCGAAGTTTCAGAAGCCCGCAAGCGTTTGATCCCCGTGGTTCGGCGCGCCGAAATGCTGGGTGAGTTAATGCGGCTTAAGTGGTCGATTGCAGTTGGCGGCACGCACGGAAAAACCACCACGACATCACTGATCGCGGCGTTACTGGATGCGGCGGACCTGGACCCGACGGTCATCAATGGCGGCATCATCAATGCCTGGGGCACGAATGCGCGGTTGGGGGATGGTGAATGGATGGTGGCGGAAGCCGACGAGTCTGACGGCACCTTCTTAAAGCTGCCGGCGACAATCGCTGTTGTAACAAATATGGACCCTGAACACTTGGATCACTACGGCTCGTTTGATGCACTGCGGGACGCGTTTGATGCGTTCGTTGAGAACATTCCCTTTTACGGGTTCGCCGCCCTTTGCATCGACCACGCAGAAGTCCAGGCGATGATCCCGCGGGTTTCAGACCGGCGTGTTGTGACTTATGGATTCAGTCCGCAGGCGGATGTGAGAGCCGTCAATATGGACTCTGACCCCAGTGGCGTTAGGTTCGACGTGACCATCACCGATCGTAAGGCGGATACAACTCGGACCATGGAAGCCCTCAGCCTTCCCATGCACGGGGTTCACAATGTTCAGAACGCCTTGGCCGCTGTCACCATTGCCACCCAGATGCAAGTTGATGACGACATCATTCGTCGTGGTATGGCCAAATTCGAGGGCGTAAAACGGCGCTTTACTAAAACCGGCGAAGTGGACGGCGTCACCATCATCGATGACTACGGCCACCACCCTGTTGAAATTGCCGCGGTCCTGGGTGCAGCACGAACGGCGACCGACGGACAAGTCATCGCCGTGGTGCAGCCACATAGGTACACCCGTCTACGCGATCTGTTCGAAGAATTTTGCAGCTGCTTCAACGATGCGGATGTGGTCGTTGTGGCGGATGTCTATGCTGCTGGCGAAGATGCTATTCCAGGATTTGATCGGGATTCTTTGGTCGAGGGGTTACGGACTCGAGGTCATCGTTCGGTCCTACCCTTAGAGAAACCTGAAGGCTTGGCAGGGATCGTCGGCACGTTGGCACAACCAGGTGACATGATCATCTGTTTGGGTGCCGGCAACATTACCCAGTGGGCCAATGCACTACCTAAGGAAATCGGACGGTTGCGCGGGTCCAGCAACGATAATGCTACCAATTCGGGGGCAGCAGGATGATGGTAACCGGGTTCAGCACATCTCATCTGATCGAACGCTTGCCGACGGTTCGGGGCAGCTATACCGCGAACGCGCCCTTGAATAAATCGACGTGGTTCCGCGTTGGTGGCCCGGCCGAAGTTTTATACAAACCTGCCGATAAAGTTGATTTGGCTGGTTTTCTAGCAAGCAAGCCGGAGGATGTTGCGCTAACCATTCTAGGCATCGGGTCAAACTTATTGATCCGGGACGGTGGCATCCCTGGAATCGTTGTGCGCCTTGGCCGCGAATTTGCGAAGGTGACCAGCAACGACTTGGATGTTTTGGCCGGGGCAGGTGCGAGTGATGTTAATGTTGCCAATGTCGCCCGCAACGCAGGCATCACAGGATTAGAATTCCTAAGCGGTATCCCGGGAACGATTGGCGGTGCACTTCGCATGAATGGCGGTGCCTTCGGTGCGGAGATGGCTGACATTACAATCAGTGCCAAAGCCATTGATCCAGCCGGAAATATCCACGAATTAAACCATGATGATTTGGGCTTCAGCTATCGCCATTCCGAGGTGCCAAACGACTGGATTTTTGTCTCGGCCCTGCTGAGAGGGCAACAAGGCATAACCGCGGAAATCGCCCGTCGCATGGATGAAATTCGCGACGAGAGAGAACTCAATCAACCGATGCGCACGCCAACGGGTGGTTCCACCTTCAAGAACCCACCATCGGCCAAGGCATGGCGACTCATCGACGAAGCTGGGTGCCGTGGATTGATCCGCGGCGGTGCTCAGGTCTCCAACAAGCACTGCAATTTTTTAATCAATACGGGCACCGCCACGGCAGCAGACCTGGAAGGTTTAGGCGAAGAAGTCCGCCGCCGGGTGTTCGAGAACTCAGGCCATAAATTGGAGTGGGAAATTCGCTGCATTGGCCGACCGGAAGCGCCGGTTGTTGGCGTGGTAGAGGACAAGTCATGACACACCATGTTGCAGTTCTCATGGGCGGCTGGTCCGCCGAACGCGAAGTCTCTCTGGTCAGTGGTGCGGCTGTTAGCCAAAGCTTAAGCGAAAGCGGCAACCGCGTGACTTCCATCGATGTGCAACGCGATATGGGGGCGTTGATGACCCGGCTCTATCCCCGGCCTGATGCGCTGTTCAACGCGCTGCATGGACGCTTTGGTGAAGACGGATGCGTGCAGGGCCTGATGGATATTCTGGAAATACCCTACACCCATTCTGGCTTGCTTGCCTCCGCACTCGCCATGGATAAGCCCATGGCCAAGCGGCTTTTTGCCGAGGTTGGCATTCCTGTTGCTGAACACAAGGTCGTCAATCGGGAAGAAGCCTTATCCGGCGATGTGATGGCGCCACCTTATGTCATCAAACCTCTAAATGAAGGCTCCAGCGTCGGCGTTGTTATCATCAAGGATGTCCAAGATCTAGATGCGATTACCGGCGACAACTGGCCCTACGGCACCCAGGTGATGGTCGAGAAGTATATTCCAGGAAAGGAATTGTGCGTCGCTGTCATGGGTGATCGGGCCTTGGCCGTGACGGAGATCGAAACCGATCGGGATTTTTATGACTACGACGCCAAGTACGTTGATGGCGGATCGAAACACACCATCCCAGCGCGCCTTGATGAGAATATTACGGAGCGAATTTTGGAACTCGCTCAGTTGGCCCATCAGACCTTGGGATGTCGCGGCGTATCCAGGGCTGACTTCAGACTTGATGGCGACTCGCCGTATTTGCTGGAAATTAATACACAGCCCGGAATGACGCCGACGTCTCTGGTACCTGAACAAGCCAGCCATGCCGGAATTTCGTTCAATGAATTGGTCACGTGGATGGTCGATAACGCGGAGTATGATCGATGAAGAATATCGATAAAGTTTCTGGTGGTCTGTATCACCTAAATTACGCCCCTACGATCAGTTTTCCAGTTTTCTCGGTAGGAGAGGATGCGCGGGCGATGCCACAGCATCGTCAAGCGTTCTCGACACCCCGAGGGAGCGGGAAAACTGACCTGAAAGGCGACGGTGTGAGGCTTCCGGACTTCGTCCTGCATAACTTGTGGTGTAGGCACCACGGCGCTACGCACTCCTTGCCGGAAACCTCACACCATCGTCGTAGGGGGGCAATTTAGATGATACAGACCACTAGCGCAAAACGCGGCAAGCCTCGGCGCAATGCAATTCCGCTATGGCGCCGTCGACCGCTTATTGCTGTTGCGGCTTTGATGATGGTTGTTGCCAGTATTGGTGGCGGATGGTGGCTGTGGCAGGACGGCTTGATCGGTCGCACCACATCGCAAGCGAAATGGAAAATGATCGCCTGGTCCGGTGAAATGGGGTTCAAGGTTGAAGACATCCTTGTCGTTGGTCGGCGAGAAACAACGCGGCGTGAAATATTCTCGGCTATTGGATTAGTACGGGGTGCACCAATTTTGGCGTTCGATCTAAACGCTGCCAAGGCTCGGGTAGAGGCGTTGCCTTGGATCAACAAGACGTCCCTGGAACGCATGTTACCGAACACCATTTTACTGCGAGTCGAAGAGCGCAGGCCAATGGCCATTTGGCAGCACAAAGGGCAGTTCGCGCTGATTGATACTGAAGGAAAGGTCATCCTGAAAAAAGGATTGGGCCGGTTCGCTGATCTGTTGGTCGTGGTCGGCAAGGGCGCGCCGGATCATACCGCAGAGTTGATCAAAATTATGGAGACCCAGCCACACTTGCAAAGTTTGGTTAAGGCTGCGGTTCGTGTCGGTGGGCGACGCTGGAACATCCGCTTGGCTGGCGGCATCGATATCCGCTTGCCGGAACAGGACCCGGTGAAGGCCTGGGCTCGGCTTTCTGAGTTTGAAAGCAAACACAAATTGCTGGCCGGCGATATCAAAATATTGGACATGCGACAGGCGGATCGACTGATCGTCCGGAGGCATCGTTCCAAGGATCAAGAGGAATTTATGAAGGGGCATGAAACGTGAGTGGGGCGTGCTTATACCAAATTGCAGTAATAATGACCCATAGAGATCGCAAATATGGTCCGTCGGGTAGGAGAAATGTCGCAGGCGATGCCCAGCATCGGCAAGACTTTTCGACGCCCTCCGACGGGCCATACTTGCGACCGAAACGGCGGCCTACCAAGACTTTCGGACGGCGTCGTGCACGCCTCGTGATGCGGAGCATCACCACGCCGCACGCTCCTTGCCGAAAACCTTGGTAGGCCGTCTCTATGGATCACTATTACTGCAACTTGGTATCAATTTTGGTGGGAGTTTAGGAAAAAAGATGGGAAAGCGGAGTTCTCAGCTTAAAAATAGAACCGGCTTGATTGCCGCTTTGGATGTGGGCACCACAAAGGCGTCCTGTTTCATCGCGCGCATGAACGCTGAAGGCAAACCGGAGATTGTCGGCGTTGGCCATCGTATTTCGAAGGGCCTTCAATGCGGCACCATAATCGATATGGGTAATGCCGAAGATACCATTCGAGCGACGGTTGAAGCCGCCGAACAAATGGCCGGTGAAAATATTCGCGAAGTGTTCGTCAACCTATCGGGCGGACAACCTAAGTCGCGGCTCATTGCCTACGAAATTTCAATTGGTGGCCATGAAATTGGCGAGGCCGATATGCGCCGCGTGCTCGATCCGGCATCGCTGTTTAAGGAATTGCCCAAGGATCATGAACTGGTCCACGCCATCCCGGTTGGGTTTAGCGTTGATGGTAACCGCGGCGTGCGCGATCCAAAGGGATTGTTCGGCCAACGCTTGGGCGTAAACATGCACATGGTCAGCGCGCCAGCTGGCAGCACGCGGAATCTTGAAATGTCGGTGGCCCGCTGTCACTTAGGACTAAATGGAAAAATAATTTCGCCTTACGCTTCGGCCTTGGCGTGCCTTTCGGACGACGAGAAACAATTGGGCGTCACCTATATGGATATGGGTGGCGGCACGACATCGATCGCTGTCTTTTTCGATAATGAATTGGTTCATACCGACAGCATCCCACTCGGCGGAATTCACGTCACAAACGATATCGCCCGTGGCTTGTCGACACCGATGAACCAGGCGGAACGTATCAAAACCATGTTTGGCAGCGCTTTGCCGTCTTCGTCAGATGATCAGGAAATCATCGAAGTCCCGGTGATTGGTGAAGAAGAAGGCGGAGAAATGAGCCAAGTGCCGTTGTCGATGGTGATCGGAATCATCCGACCTCGGCTTGAAGAAATTTTTGAAATGACCCGTGAGCGTCTGGCGGCATCCGGCTTTGCAACCGTTGCCGGTCGTCATGTGGTGTTATCCGGCGGGGCTAGTCAATTGCCGGGTTTAAGAGAATTCGCCGCCAGTGCACTGGATAAACAAGTGCGCTTGGCGCGACCGAAATCGTTGCAAGGGCTTCCTGAAGCCGTTTCAGGGCCTGCCTTCGCCACGTGTCTGGGATTATTGAACTACGCCGAAAACAACCCAGCGGATGTCCTTAAAGGAGGACGCCGCCTAAGTGAGGAGCCGAACGGCCGTTTAGGCCGCATCGGTCAGTGGATGCGTGAGAATTTTTAAATCTGATTCAAATAACCGGCAGGATCAACCTGCCTTCGTATCGGTGTTCCCCGAGGTGGGGAGCATCCGTCAATCCTTTGAGTGTTCCAAATCAATTCGATCTTTAACCGGAGGCCTACAATGAGCATCAATCTTAGCGTACCAAGCCAAGCCAATTCACAAGAACTTAAACCCAGGATTACCGTCGTCGGTGTCGGCGGTGCCGGTGGCAATGCGGTCAACAATATGATCGAGTCCTCACTGGAAGGGGTCGACTTCGTGGTCGCCAATACCGACGCGCAAGCGTTGGGTTTGTCCCGCGCTGATCGCCGCATTCAGTTAGGTCTCTCGACGACCCAAGGTCTTGGATCCGGCTCACGCCCCGAAGTCGGCAGAGCCGCAGCCGAAGAAGCCATGGACGAAGTCCTTGAACACCTAAAAGGGTCGCACATGGCGTTTATTGCAGCCGGTATGGGCGGCGGCACGGGCACCGGCGGTGCCCCGGTCATTGCCAAGGCAGCCCGCGAACTTGGTGTTCTCACTGTTGGTGTTGTCACCAAGCCGTTCCAGTTCGAAGGCGTGCATCGGATGCGATTGGCCGAAGCCGGCATTGAGGAACTCGAACAATTCGTCGATACCTTGATCGTTATTCCCAATCAGAATCTGTTCAGGGTCGCCAACGAAAAGACGACATTTGCCGATGCCTTTAATATGGCAGATGAGGTCCTGCACTCAGGTGTTCGTGGTGTGACTGATTTGATGGTCATGCCGGGCCTGATTAACTTGGACTTTGCCGATATTCGCTCGGTTATGAGCGAGATGGGCAAGGCGATGATGGGAACAGGCGAATCCGACGGCGAACGCCGTGCCTTGGATGCTGCCGAAGCCGCCATTTCTAATCCTCTCCTGGACGATATTTCCATGAAGGGGGCCAAAGGCATGTTGATCAACATTACCGGCGGTGCCGATATGACGTTGTTCGAAGTCGATGAAGCCGCCAACCGAGTGCGCGACGAAGTCGATCCAGAAGCCTATATCATCTTTGGTTCCACTTTCGATGAATCATTGGAAGGACGGATCAGGGTTTCTGTTGTCGCCACTGGCATCAACGTCGAAGCAGGTGCCCTTCCACGGCCGCGGTTATTGAATGTTGTTGATCGGCCTCAGCCAGAACATATCGTTGTTCCGGAAGCCGATATGGAAGAGGACCTGGAGCCAGTTGCGGAATTCGAACCTGAGGTTGCTGAAAATACAATCGTCGATATTCGGCCTTCAATGAGACTGACTGAAGAAGTCGAAGAAATGGAATCGGAGCCAGAGCCTGAAATCGGCGAACCAGCAGCGGAAATGCCGTCGGCAATGCCCTCAATAACGGCGGAAGATGCCTTTATTCCTCCCGTTCCTGCGGATCCAAAAAATGGTGAAGTTACGCAAGAGCCTGATCCCTTTGCCGCAGCGGCTATGGTTAATGGCGTAAACGACCAGCAAGCAAAAGTCGAAGTGAAGAAACCGACAGCAGTATCACCCTCGCTTTTCGAGCGCATTACAGGTGTTGGCCGTGCTGGTGCGGCACCGAAGGAAGCGCCCGCACCACAACGTGCAGAACCGCTAATTAACTCAGCAGGAAGTGATGCTCCGACATCTCAAGTGCCGACTGCTGATCCGAACTTGGATCTACCGGAACAGCCACAAACCACACGGGAGGAAGACGAGTTGTTGGACATTCCGGCGTTTCTCAGGCGGCAGGCGAATTAAGTCTAACGCATTGACTAAACGTAACAATTGGTAACAAAGATTGATTTGTGCGCCTCGGGGGGTATTGCTACAAATTCCCTCGAGGCGTCGCTCAAATGGGGGTGATGATTCGGGAAGATTCGGATCGGAGCTAAAGTTTAAGAAACGGCGTTTCTGAATTAATAAATTAAGACCTGGGGACTATGGACGCACTCGTTACCACGACAACAACTGGATCCGAAGTACAAGCGATCCAATTCCCGCTTCAGACGACTTTGAAGACGGCGATTTCGTGCACGGGCGTTGGTCTGCACTCCGGTAAAAAAGTTTCCATGACTTTGAATCCTGCTGATGAAAACAGCGGGATTGTTTTTAAGCGCACTGATATTGAAGGCAATGGTGCCGTGATCCCGGCGACCTGGGACCGGGTGGTCGATACCATGTTGTGCACCACCATCGGCAACGAAGATGGTGTGACGGTTAGCACCATTGAACATCTTATGGCGGCATTGTCTGGTTGTGGCATCGATAATGCGATTGTTGAACTCAGCGGACCTGAAGTTCCAATCATGGACGGTAGTGCTGCACCTTTCGTATTCTTGGTTGAATGTGCTGGGGTGGCTCAACAGAACGCACGTCGTCGGGTCATTCGTGTGTTGAAGCCCATTTCTGTCACGGACGGTGATAAGGTCGCGACTTTAAATCCGAGCAATGTTTTCTCATTGGATTTCTCCATTGATTTCGACAGTGCCGTGGTTGCAAGCCAGTCTTTTTCAATTGGCCTGATAGATGGAACCTTCAAGAACGAACTGGCCCGTGCCCGGACATTTGGTTTCCTGCATGAAGTAGAACAGCTTCGCGCTGCCGGCTTGGCAAAAGGGGGCTCGTTGGATAACGCGGTCGTCGTCAGTGGCGATAAAGTGCTGAATGAAGAGGGCCTGCGCTTCGATGACGAGTTTGTCCGCCATAAGGTCTTGGATGCAATCGGCGATCTTTATCTGGCAGGGGGCGCGATCCTCGGTCAATTCAGTGGTGTATGCTCTGGTCATGCCGCGAACAACCAAATCTTGCGGGCCTTGTTTGCGGATAAAGATGCTTGGTGCTACGAGGCAGCAGAATTCGAAGCCTTATCGCAACAACCGCATATAGGCGGTATTTGGAAAAAGCCAGTTGGCGAAGTCGCGGCGGTGGCTGTTTAATCCTCTTGATTTAAAAATTTATTTTTTCTGAGTGGCCTTGGACCTTTCCAGGGCTTTTTTTCGACTGTTACATGCTTTAAGAAAATTCCGCTCATTAGAGTTGCATCGCCGCTACCCAAGCGTGATATAATCCTTACGCCTTGCTAGAGTCGTGAATAAATTGGCGGGTGCAAATTCTATTAGGAAATGACTTGATGTTGCGACGTTACTGTTTGTCGAATTGGCGTTTGCCGAATTGGGTTGTTCTGGCAACCGTACTTGGTGTGTTAGTCGGGTGCTCTGCCATAGAAGAGGAAGAGCATGTTTACATCGAACGATCCATGGACCGAATCTATAATAGTGCTCTCGATCTTTTAAAACAAAGGGAATACAAGGCCGCAGCAGCCGAGTTTGACGAGGTTGAGCGCCAACATCCGTATTCCTCTTGGGCGACCAAGGCCCAGTTAATGTCGGCCTATGCATACTATTCCGGTAATGCTTATCCCGAAGCTATAAGCGGCCTGGAGCGATTTATTCAATTGCACCCAGCGCACAAGGATACGCCTTATGCCTATTATCTGAAGGGTTTAAGCTACTACGAGCAAATTTCCGATGTCGGTCGCGATCAACGCATGACGACAATGGCCCTGAAAAGCCTACGCGAAATTGTCGCTCGCTTTCCCAAAACCAAGTATGCGCGCGATTCCAAATTAAAGATCGACCTGACGGTGGATCACCTGGCTGGCAAGGAAATGAACATTGGGCGGTATTATCAGGACCGTAAGCAGTACTTGGCGGCGATAAATCGGTTCAAATTGGTAACTGAAAAATTTCAGCGGACAACCCATGTGCCAGAGGCGTTGCATCGCTTGGTTGAAGCCTATTTGGCATTGGGGCTTCGCCATGAAGCGAAAAAGGTCGCGGCTGTCCTTGGCCACAATTATCCTGGCAATGAGTGGTATTCTGACACCTATGACCTTATGGGCGGATCTGTGACAGCTGAGGTCGTTAAGCCGAAAAAGCCGACAAAGTCGACTAAACCAAAAAAGCCGGCTAAGCCGAAAAAGGACGAAAAAGAACTCTCTAAACCCTGGTACATACTATGGTAACCGGACCGGCTGTATGTTGAGAACCCTGTCGATCCGGGATGTCGTCCTCATCGGTCGATTGGACCTGAGCTTTCAGGCCGGGTTGTGCGTATTGACGGGCGAAACCGGGGCCGGAAAGTCGATCTTGTTGGATGCCTTGGGCCTTGCACTTGGCACTCGAGCTGAATCGCGTCTTGTTCGCCAGGGTGCTTCACAGGCGGCAGTAACCGCGGTGTTTGACGTTGCTTCTGATCACGAAATATATGCGCGTCTGGAGTCCCATGGAGTGGACGCGGATGAAGATGACCTGATCTTACGCCGGGTTTTGACGGCGGAGGGAAAGTCCAGAGCTTTCATCAACGACCAACGGGTCAGCGTGTCATTGCTCCGGGAAATCGCAGAACTTCTTGCAGAAGTCCACGGCCAGTTTGAAAGCCAACGCCTGCTCAGCCCACAAGCCCATCGTGGACTTCTGGATGCTTATGGCGGGCTGGATGGCCAGCTTAAAGAAACCAGCGACACATGGACTGCCTGGGGACAGGCGCGACAGTTGCTGACAGACGAAACGGAACGACTTGCCGAAGCGCGACGCAACGAAGACTACCTTCGGCACGCGGTCGGTGAGTTTGATGCTTTGGAACCCAAAGTAGGTGAAGAGGAAGCCCTCGCCCAGAAACGTGCGCTGATGATGCATGGTGAAGTTGTATTGGAAGCCATGCGCCGAGCCTCCGCCGAATTAAACGCCGGGCGGGGTGCGGAGGAAACTCTTCGCGGTGCGATCCGGCATTTGGAATTGGTCGCGGCTAAGGCCGATGGAAAATTGGACGATACCATCGCCGCCTTGGACCGCGCCGCCTCTGAAGCTGCGGAAGGACTTGCCCTTCTGGAACGCGCAGGCAGCCAAGTGGACCTGGACCCCAGCCAGTTGGAGCAGGTGGAGGAACGTCTTTTCGCGCTACGTGCGTTAGCTCGAAAGCACAATATCGAGGTCGATCGCTTGCCAGACTTACACGCCGACATGGCGCAGCAACTGGAAGCCCTTGAAGAAGGCGGTGCCAATCTCGCCCGTTATGAAAAGCAAGCGGCAGCGGCACGCGTAGATTACGTGAAATCGGCGGAGACCCTCGCCAAGGCACGGGAAAAAGCGGCGAATGAATTGGATACGGCAATCGCTGTTGAACTGGTGCCTTTAAAGCTGGATAAGGCGTTGTTTCTGACCCGTTTGGAGCCTTTGGAGGAGCAAGACTGGGGAGAGGGTGGAACCGAACGCGTTGCCTTTCAGGTCGCGACCAATCCGGGTGCGCCGCCGGGGCCTTTGAATAAGATTGCTTCCGGTGGAGAACTCGCCCGTTTTATGCTGGCACTCAAGGTTGTGCTGGCACGATCAGACCAAATTCCGACTATTGTCTTTGATGAAGTGGATGCAGGCGTCGGCGGTGCCGTTGCGGCTGCAGTTGGCGAACGCCTGGAAAAATTAGCTGGCGAGGTTCAGGTTCTGGTGGTGACTCATTCGCCCCAAGTGGCGGCCCGGGGTGAACATCATTGGCAGGTCTCAAAAATGGAAGCTAACCCTGGCGTTCTGACCACCGTCGATCCCCTATCAGGCACAGGCCGCACGGAAGAGATCGCGCGTATGCTGGCGGGAGAAAGCGTAACCGATGAAGCCCGCGCCGCCGCCGAAAGCTTGATGCGAGGGCAATAGCCGTGACCGGATCCTTGCGCGACACTCCCGTTGCTGAATTGATGTCGCCAGACGCCGCCGTGGAATTGGAATTCCTGGCCAAGGAAATCGCCGAACACGATATCGCCTATCATCAAAATGATGCGCCCTCCCTGAGCGATGCAGACTACGATGCGCTGCGCCGCCGAAACGACGAAATTGAAGCGCGCTTCCCGTTGCTGATCCAACCCAACAGCCCATCGAAGCGGGTTGGTGCGCCCGCTGCAGCAGGATTTTCCAAGGTCACCCATGCCCGACCGATGCTGTCATTGGGTAATGGATTTTCAGAAGAAGACATAGCCGAATTCTTGGCGCGGGTCCGGCGATTCTTGAGTTTGGGCGAAGACGAAGTCGTGGAAATTGTTGGTGAGCCCAAAATTGACGGGCTCTCCATTTCCTTGCGCTACGAAAACGGTCGCCTCGTTCAGGCGGCAACCCGTGGCGATGGCCAAGTCGGCGAAGACGTCACCGCCAATATCAGAACTTTGAACGACATTCCGGCTGAAATAACCGGGGACGTACCAAGTGTGATGGAAGTCCGTGGCGAGGTCTACATGGGCAAGGCCGATTTCAAGGCCTTGAATGATCGGCAAGAAGCCAACGATGAGAAAGTCTTTGCGAATCCCAGAAACGCGGCAGCTGGGTCCTTGCGCCAGAAAGATTCGACAATTACGGCGTCGCGGCCGCTTGGTTTTTTTGCCTACTCATGGGGAGAAGTTGCGTCACCTGTTGCGGATACCCACCAAGAATATTTAGATAAGCTAAATGCGTGGGGCTTCTCTGTTAATCCACTCACCGAAATATTGCCGGACCTGAACTCCATCATGGTGTTCTACACCGACTTGAACGAACGTCGGTCCGGACTGGACTACGACATTGATGGTATCGTCTACAAGGTCAACCGGATCGATTGGCAAGAACGCCTGGGCCAAGTAAGCCGTGCCCCGCGCTGGGCCATCGCCCATAAGTTCCCGGCGGAAAAGGTTCAGACGCTGCTAAAACAAATAGTCATTCAAGTTGGCCGTACCGGCACTTTAACGCCTGTCGCAGAACTGGAACCCGTGACTGTCGGCGGCGTGGTCGTTTCCCGTGCAACGCTTCATAACGAAGATGAGATTATCCGGAAGGACGTTCGCGCCGGGGATACGGTCATTGTGCAGCGCGCAGGGGATGTGATCCCACAGGTTGTCCGCGCCGTTATGGAAAGGCGCCCAGACAACACAACGCCCTTCGAATTTCCAACGTCCTGCCCTGAATGCGGCAGCCACGCCGTGCGCGAAGAAGGCGAAGTGGCACGACGCTGCACCGGCGGCCTTATTTGCCCGGCACAAGCTGTGGAACGGTTGAAACATTTTGTGTCTCGAAATGCGTTCGATATTGAAGGCCTTGGCGGACGGAGCATTGAGGAATTCTGGAAAGATGGGTTGATCAAAACCCCTGTTGATATTTTTAAACTAAAGGACAGTCGGGCCGCACTTGAAGGCCGGGAAGGGTGGGGCGATAAATCCATCGAAAACCTATTCGCGGCGTTGGACGAGAAATTAAACATTCCCCTGGATCGATTTATTTATGCTCTGGGGATTCGCCAAGTTGGCCAAGCAACGGCGCGCCTAATGGCCAAGCAATACGGGGCGCTAGATAAATGGCAGGCGGCCATGTCAGATGCGCATGACGAAGAGAGCGAAGCCTATCAAGACCTCGTCAATATCGATGGGATCGGGCCGTCGGCGGCGAAAGATTTGGTGGAGTTCATTTCAGAATCTCATAACAGAGACGTTCTTGATGACTTCAAAGATATCCTAACAGTTGAACCGTTTGTTGCTCCCGATGAATCGTCATCCCCGGTTGCCGGGAAAACGGTGGTCTTTACCGGGGCCTTGGAAACCATGAGTCGGAATGAGGCCAAGGCTCGGGCGGAAACGCTTGGTGCTAAAGTGGCAGGTTCAGTTTCTACGAAAACGGATTACGTCATTGCCGGGCCAGGGGCAGGGTCTAAGGCGAAGAAGGCCGAAGATTTAGGCGTTGCGACTCTCACAGAAGAAGAGTGGCTGAGTTTAATAGGGGAGTAAAAAAGGAGCCTAAAATGGCTCCTTTAGAATTTAAAACGGACAGCTGAAATTTAATTCAGCTTAGCCGGAATTTCCTTAATCGCTGCATCCACCAAGGCATCGGACTTGTCTGCTGACAAGTTCTCTGCAAGCAGCCGCCTCGTGGCATCGAGTGCGATCTCGGCGACGACGGCGCGGACTTCGTCGATGGCGCCGGCTTCGGCTTGGGTGATCCGTTCTTCGGCTAGCTTTTCCCGCCGTGCCAGAGATTTTTCCAAGTTTTCGGCCGCGTGCGTTTTCATTCGCTCTGACTCTTCGCGGGCATGGATCAGAATAGCCTCGGCCTCTTTCGCAGAATCCCGTTGCTTGCGTTCGTAGGTGGAAAGCAGTTCCTGGGCTTCTTCTAGCAGCTTCTCACCTTCTTCGATTTCGGCGCGGATTTTGTCTGACCGCGCATCCAAGGCCGTCGCCGCCAACTTTGAAATCGGCTTGACCGTGAGGCCAAGAAAAATCACAAAGGCGACCAGGGTCCAGAAAGTGGGAGATTCTAACATATTCTAGTTCCTAGCCTTTGAAGCAGCATCAACAGCATTCGCCACAGTCGAACCATCGGCGGCTTCACCAATCAATTTCTCAACCGCACTGCCAGCCAGTTCGACGGTGACGGCTTGAATGTTCGTCATGGCGTCAGCTTTTGCCTTGGAAATCCGTTCCTCGGCCTCAGTTATCCGAGCAGCGACCTTGGCGTCGAGTTCTTGTTGACGCTCTGCTGCGACCGTATCGAGTTCAGACTTAACCTGAGCGACGATGGATTGCGCCGCGACCCGAGCGTCGGCCAATGTTTTGTCGTAGGCTTCAATCGCGGCTTCGGCGTCAGCCTTGAACTTAGCGGCCTTATCCAGATTGTCTTCGATCTTACGCTGGCGCGTTTCGAGCGCGCCGCCGACCTTGGGTACAACGCCTTTCCAGACGATGAAAAACAAGGTGACAAACGTAATCACCAGCCATGCAATCTGCGGCGCAAACGTGGCAACGTCTAACTGTGGCATGTCGGCCCTCTATCTAATAACCCTGGAAGGGACGAACCCTTCCAGAAGATTAACCAAACAGGATCATCAGAGAGATGGCGAGGGCGAACAGTGCAGTCGCTTCCGACAACGCAAAGCCAAGCCATGTCATCATGCTGACAGCGCCTTCAGCCGCCGGGTTCCGGCCAACAGCCTGAACAAACGAGCCAAACACGGTGCCAATACCAACACCGGCACCGGCAACACCGATAACGGCCAGACCGCCACCAATCAGTTTTGCTGCTTCAATATCCATTGTTAAAGTTCCTTTCGATGATTGAGTAATTCTAGAATTAAAATTTCAGCCGACCCTAGTGCAGATGCAGAGCATCATTGATGTAAAGGCAGGTCAGAATAGCAAAAACGTAAGCCTGTAAGCAGGCGATGATGATTTCCAGTCCTGTCAACAAGACGACAAAGACCAGTGGTACAACACCGGCCACGCCTAACAGAACGACAAAACCCGCGAACACTTTCAACAAGGTGTGTCCTGCCATCATGTTGGCTGCAAGCCGCAACGACAGGCTGACCGGACGAACGAAATAAGAAATGATCTCAATCGGCACTAGCAACGGGGCCATCCACATGGGAACCCCAGGCGGCAGGAAGAATGCGAAGAAATGCAGGCCGTGCTTATAAAGTGCCAACAGCGTCACCCCAACGAAAATTACCGCCGCCATCGCGAATGTCACGATGATGTGGCTGGTGAAGGTGAAGCCATACGGGATCATACCCAGCAGATTGCCGAACAGAATGAAGATGAAAATGGTGAAAACCAATGGGAAGAAAGCGCGACCTTCGGAACCGATGGTGTCTCGAACTAAGTTAGAAACAAAACCATAAATTAATTCGGACATTGATTGCCATCGCCCCGGGACGGTGGCGTTGCGTTTAACGCCTGCAATCAAAAATACAGAGGATACAACCACGGCCAAAACCATGAATGCGCTTGCGTTGGTGAACGAAACATCTAAATCGCCGATGTGCATCGGGATTATGGATTTTACTTCGAACTGGGCTAAGGGACTATGACCTGACGCCACCTTTAACTCTCCTGATCTTCACCGCTTGTCTCAACCGGTTTTTTATATCCTGCCGCTGGTCCATAACCCCGAACCACGCGGTATGTATTCAACAGGCCAGCGCATGCTCCTAAAAGCATAAACACCAACATAAACCACGGTTTGGTATCAAACGTTTTGTCTAGATACCAACCGACACCAAAGCCCACACCAAACGCTGCAACTAACTCAACGCCAATTCGCATGGCCATGGCCAGCCCGCTTGTCGGATTGCCACTAACCTTAGTGAACCTTCCGGCGGCGCGGTCGCCGCGTGCGCGTGCTTTATTCAGACGTTTGCCGAGGTCTTCCAACGAACGGGCATCTTCGTCTCCCGTCTTCGTCGGTGTCTCTTTTGAATGCCCCTCGGTCATTGGGAATGCGCGCTTTTAAATTCGTTGCGCGCGTTATTCTCCGTCCGGCTATTACACGCCAATTTCAGCGCGGAAGGTACCCACCGACCCTGGCCCTGTCAAGGACCAATCAGACGTTCTTAATGCATTGAAAAACAACGATTAAAAGAGAATATGAGCGCCTAGAGCACTTTCCGACTCTACGTGGTCACTGAGACAACGACTCAAACTCTCTGGTTAGGAAGGGAATGTGCCGCGATGCTATCGCATCGCAAACGCTGCCTGACGACATCCAGAGGGTTGGAGTCGCTGCCTTCGGTCGTTTTTCCGATCCGCCCACGTCGTCAAGACCGCTTGCCGATGCGCCGCATCGTCGGCGTGGCCTTTCCTAGTGGGCGGATCGGAAAAACGATCTCAGTGACCACGTAGAGTCGGAAAGTGCTCTAGCCTGTCGCCCGCAGTCCCGCTGCGCCCTGCAGGTCGACGGAAACCAGTTGTGAAACACCTCTTTCGGACATGGTTACCCCAAATAGTCGGTCCATTCGGGCCATTGTCATGCGGTGGTGGGTGATAACGACGAATCGGGTTTCACCCGTCGCGGCCATTTCGGCAAGCAATGAACAGAACCGATCAACGTTAGCGTCATCCAAGGGGGCATCGACCTCGTCCAGCACGCAGATTGGGGCTGGGTTGGTCAGGAACACGCCGAATAGAAGCGACAACGCGGTCAAAGCTTGCTCGCCACCCGACAACAGCGACAAAGATTGCAACTTTTTACCTGGTGGGCTGGCCATGATTTCAAGGCCAGCCTCAAGCGGATCATCCGAATCGGTAAGTTTTAGGTGCGCGGTGCCGCCGCCGAACATGCGAACAAACAAATCCTGGAAGTGTTGATCGACCTCTTTAAAGCTGGCTAGCAGTCGCTGGCGGCCTTCGCGGTTCAATTCAGCAATGCCTCTGCGAAGTTTCTCAATCGCTTCGATCAGGTCGCCGCGTTCTAAATTCAGGGTTTCAATCTGCTCCGTCATTTCCTGCATTTCTTGCTCAGCGCGAAGATTGACAGGACCCATGGTGTCGCGTTCTCGGAGCAATCGATCCAGCCGACGCTCAACGCCTTCCAGTTCAGGCAGTTCAGCGCCTTCTTTCAGTTCCGCAATTTCCGGCAGATCATCCGGGCCGCAGTCCAATTGGTCGCGCATACGGTCGATGATGCCGGTGCAGGCTTGATTGGCCTGTTCGACAATCCCTTCGGCGCGTATTTGTCGTTCCCGCGCTTGGGCAAGTTTTGCTTCCGACTCGCGGAGGTTCTTTTCCGCAACTGCCAGGGCCTTCTCGGCAATCGCAAGCGCATCCGCGGCTTCGGTTCTTTTGCCTTCAGAGCCCTGAATTTGATCCAGCAACGCGCGACGCCGTTCGGCTATTTCTTGCGGCAAAGCGGCCAAGCGTTCAATTTCCGTACTCACCAACTGGCGGCGTTCTTGAAGCTGTTCCATTTGCTGGGTAGCGTTGGTTTGGCGGGTGTTCCAAGAGCCCAATTCGTTGGTAATTTCTCGTAGCCTGTCTTCGCGAACATTTGCTGCGCGGATTAGATTTTCGAGCGTGCTCCGGCATTCAACTTGGCGGGCGCGTTTTTCGGCTAATTCGGCCCTGATTTCGGCCGACTGATCGCGAAGCGTGCTCCCGTCCGGCAACTCAGCCAATTCGTCTTTAGATTGGGACAATAAAGTTTTGGTTTCGCGTTGGTCAGCTTCGATATTGGCCTGGGTTTGTTGCACGGCTTGTAGTTTGGTCGAATGGGTAGATGCCAGTTCTTTAATTTTTGCCAGCGCATCGCGGGCTGTGGTGAAGGCACGATCAGTTTCCTGGGCAGTGGCGCGGGCCGTGCGTTCAGCTTCGCCACCTTGGCGAACCGCTTCGCGGGCGGCCTCTACCCTGGAGTCTGCTTGGGTGACCGTCTCACGAACCCCTTCTAGGCGGGCACGGACATCTTTTAAGCGGTTGCCTTGCTCTAAGCGCGCTGCCGCTGCGGTCACGGCACCGGCGGAGACGGTATAGCCATCCCAGCGCCAGAGTGAACCGGTCTTACAGACGAGGCGCTGACCTTGGGTTAGATCCTTGGAGAGCGCCCGCGCCGTGTCTTCATCATCCACAATACCGATCTGGTCGAGTCTGCGGTTCAGTGCCGCGGGGCCTTTAACATAATCACTGAGAGGTTTGGCCGACCCAGGCAGGCTAGGGGCTCCTGAAAACGGTGAGAGGGTGCGCCAGCGAATTGGTGCCGATTCGTCGGTTGGTGCGGTCAGATCATCGCCCAAGGCAGCCCCTAATGCGGCTTCATATCCGGGTTCTACCGAAACCGCATCAATCAACGGTGGCCAAAGGTCTTGGCCGCCCGCATCCAGAATATCGGTCAGCGCCTTTTCTTCGGCTTCGAGACGGTTCAAGACCGATTGTGCCTCGTGCAAGGTTTTGACCGTTTCTCTTTCGGAATCGCTCAACGAGCTACGACCGGATTCGGCTTTTTCTACATCTTGGCGAGCTTGCTCCAGGGCTGTCTGGGTTTCTGTTAAAGTCTCCTCAGCAGCTTCTAAGGCTTTCCAATCGACACTTTCAGCCTCAAGAGCCGCGTGTTGTTCATTAGCCTCCGCTGCGCGCGTTGCCAAGCGATCAACCCGTTGCTCAGCTTCGTTAACGGTACGGGTTAGACTGGCGCGGCGGGCTTCATCGTGGGCGATCTGCTGGGTGATTTGGGTCAGGGCGTCGTCCCGTGCGTTTACTTCGGTGGAAACTTCCTCTGCGGCTTTGGCCGCGGCCTCGCGGGTGCTGTCTTCACCTTCGCGGGATTTTTCGATCTCACTGCGTTCGCCTTCAAGACGTTCGACGGCGGCCTTGGCGTCAGAAACTAATGTTTCTTCCCGTGCGCGGTCAGCGGCGATTTGTTCCAGGCGAGTGGTGTTGTCCGACCGTGCGCTCTCGATCCGGGCTTCTTCTTCTTCCAAGCCTTCGCGGGCAATGACGAGCCGTTGTAATTCAGCTGCCGTCGCAGCCTCAGCTTGGCGGAGTTCAGGCAGGCCACTGGCGCGTTCGGCCTGAACGGTCGTTGCATTGGCGGTCAGGCCGGTGAGTTCACGCACGGCGTCTTGGGTCGATTGAAGCTCGGTTCGGCCTTCCGCAAGGTTCAGTTGTGCGGCCAGCCAGCGGAGATGAAACAGCATCGCTTCGGTGCGGCGAATGTGGCCGCTGATGTTGCGATACCGGGTCGCTTGGCGGGATTGCTTTTTTAGGTTCAGAAGCTGGGTGTCTAGGGTGATGAGAATATCATCGAGACGATCCAGGTTGGTTTCGGCACCCCGCAGGCGAAGTTCAGCCTCGTGACGGCGCGAATGCAGGCCGGTGATACCAGCGGCTTCTTCTAATAAGGTTCTACGTTCTGTTGGTTTTGCAGCGATTACGGCCCCAATTCGGCCTTGGCTGACAAGTGCGGTCGAACGTGCCCCAGTGGCGGAGTCGGCAAATAATAACTGAACGTCACGGGCGCGGACGTCTTTTCCATTAACCCGATATGCTGAGCCCTTTTCCCGTTCAATCCGACGGGTCACATCCAAGTCTTCGAATTCGTTGAATTGGGCAGGGGCGGTGCGGGCTGTGTTGTCGAGCGATAAAATAACTTCGGCAATATTACGGGCCGGTCGATTG
>JABJKH010000113.1 GCA_018660465.1 Rhodospirillaceae bacterium | reverse complement strand
GAGGCCCCATTCGGCTCTTGAATACCGAACCCCAGTCGAAGCATACTGGGCGGACAGAAACGAGAAACAGGCGGCATGAAACCTAAACCCGATACACCTTAGCAAAGCCGCTATACTGTCCGGATAAGTGGGACCACTTCAGTAGACGAGAACGATGCGCGGATAAAAGCTGCAGATATTAAGTACAATTCACCCAAGGGTCATGGGACCATTAACGGCTATCTTGTCCGGCCGTCTGGCGGCGGTAAGCGCGGTGGCGTTGTTGTTGTTCATGAGAACCGCGGTCTTAACCCGTATATCAGGGATGTCGCCCGCAGGGTCGGAGCGGCTGGTTTTACGGCATTGGCCCCCGATGGTTTGACGCCAATGGGTGGGTATCCCGGCACAGATGCTGAAGGCAAGGTGATGCAAAAGAAGCTCGATAAGGGCAAGTTGCTGCAAGATTTTATTGCCGCGTTTCAGCATCTAAAAGCGGATAGCAACTCCAACGGCAAAGTCGGTGTGGTGGGTTTCTGTTTTGGTGGCGGTATTGTCAATAAGATGGCTGTTCGCTTGCCGGACCTCGCAGCAGGTGTGCCGTTCTATGGTCGCCAACCAAAGACAGACGCTGAAGTCGCCAAGATCAAAGCGCCTCTTTTGATAAACAACGGTGCTCTCGACAAGCGCATTAACAAGGGGGCTGCCGCCTATGAGGCTGCTTTGAAGAAGCATGGCAAAGAGTTTACGGCCTACATGTATGCCAATGCGAACCACGGGTTTCATAATGACACTACGCCAAGATACGACGAAGGCATGGCGAAACTCGCATGGAAGCGGACCATCGACTTCTTTCACGCGAAGCTTACCTAAACCTAAAACCTAAATTCTCTACGTAGAATAATAGGGCGCTATGGGGTCCCTCCATGGTGCCCTATTGCTATGCCTATTCCAGTCTTTAAAATGGCACCAACCAAATTCAAACTCTCTAATCGAAGGACTCTATACATGGCTGATTTAAAACAACTTGGGCTCGCGGTCGTTGGCTGCGGTGTGGTCGGGCGGATGCGGTCGACACTTGCAAAGGATTTTCCGGGGATAGGTTGGATAGGACTTGCGGATATTAATGAGGATCTGGGGCAAAAACTTAAAGACGATATTGACGCCGATTTCTTCACCAACGATTTCCGCGAACTTTTAAAAAGACCAGAGGTTGATGCCGTGGTTATTGCGACGTCGACTTGGGCGCATGGTGAGCCAACGCTGTTGGCCGCTGAACTTGGTCATAAGTTATTTATCGAAAAGCCCTTGGCGACGGATGCACGTGAATCCCTGCAAGTGCTGACAGCGATTGAGGATGCGGGTGTTGATGCTGTTGTTGGCTACACCCAACGTTTCCGCCGCCGCTTCTTGGCATCCAAAGCGCGCATCGATAGCGGCCAGATTGGCGACCTGACGGCGGTGGTGACACGCGCCTTTATGAACCAAATGGCCCCAACTGGCGAAGTGCGCCTGACCCAAGACCGCCGTTTCCTGACCCCCATGGTGGTTTCCGGCACCCACAGCCTGGACATGTGCATGTGGCTAATGGGGGACGCGGGTAAGCCTGTCTCTGTATTTGCGCGCTCAAACGAAAACGTCATGACCGAACTCGGCACGAAAGACGCGACCTTCGGCGTCTTCACCATGGAAGACGGCACGATCTGGTCGATGAATATTTGTTGGTCATTGCCGAAAGTATGGCCGGGCTCCGTCTACGGC
Source organism: Rhodospirillaceae bacterium (assembly GCA_018660465.1). Classification (NCBI taxonomy): domain Bacteria; kingdom Pseudomonadati; phylum Pseudomonadota; class Alphaproteobacteria; order Rhodospirillales; family Rhodospirillaceae; species Rhodospirillaceae bacterium. The sequence continues at coordinate 37,325 of JABJKH010000113.1, read as the reverse complement.
CTGGAGATTGGGATCGTCGGCACCAAGGGCGTGTTGGATATTGAAGACACCCACCGTGACGTCATCCTGGCCACCGAACTGCCCCAAGGCCCCGGCTACAATCCGGACGGTCTAAAAATGGAAGTCGAACGCAACGTCGATTTCCTGACCAGCTTCCCGCCCGGGGATATGTACGAAGGCGACCTTTGGGGCCCACTGCGTGAAGAAACCAATTCCTGGTTCCGGCGGATTTACCTGGATAAAGCCACCCCACACGCAACCGCCGCCGAAGGCCACCGGAACTTGGTGCTGACCATGGCGATGGATTTGTCGGCGAAACGTAAGGCCGAGGTCGAATTGCCGATCACTCCAGATGAGTTAATGGCGGGGTTGGAAGCCTAGAATATCCAGCGCCCTTCGAGACGGCCCTTCGGGCCTCCTCAGGATGAAGTTTTTTTATTTTTATTCCAAATAACATCTTCATCCTGAGGAGCCGCAAAGCGGCGTCTCGAAGGGCGCTGCGTAAAGCTTAGAAGTTTACGGAAAGGCCATCGCCTTGACTTCTTCCGCTGTCATCCCATCCGCACGAAGACTTCGCAGGGTGAAGGAATTGTCTCGTTTGGCAAAGCGCTTGCCTGTGTCGTCAGTGAGCAGGCTGTGGTGATGGTAGGTGGGGGTATCTAAATCCAACAACGCCTGTAGCAACCGATGCACGTGGGTGGCAGCCGCCAAGTCTTCGCCTCGGCTTATGAGCGTGATGCCTTGCAGGTGGTCGTCCAGGGTACAGGCCAAGTGATAACTCGTTGGTACGTCTTTCGGTGCGAGGACAACGTCGCCGTAAATTTCGGGGGTGGCTTGGATTTCGGTTGTCTCGCCTTTTTCGTCGGCGGAGGCCCACGTGAGCGGACCTGCTTTATCAATTGCCTCTGCTATATCTATGCGAAAGGCAAAGGCGTCGCCTGCGTCGATGCGACCTTGCCGGGTGGAATTTGGCAGGGTTCGACAGGTCCCTGGATAAATTGCTCCGCCAGTCCTGTGGGGCGCTTGTCCTGCTGCTTCGTTTTCGCGGGCGATGTCTTTGCGGGTGCAGAAGCACGGGTAAATCAGACCCTGGAGGCTTAGCTTATTGAGCGCCTCGACATATTCGTCCATGCAATCGGACTGGCGGCGCACGGGTGTTTCCCATGTGAGGCCCAGCCACGCGAGGTCTTCGTATATGGCCTCTTCAAATTCAGGACGACAACGGCCCTGGTCGATGTCTTCAATCCTCAGAATAAATTTCCCATCCCCCGCGAGCTTCGCTGCCAAAAGGGCTGAGTAAGCATGGCCCAAGTGCAGGTGGCCTGTTGGGCTGGGAGCGAAGCGGGTAACAATGGTTTTTGGATCAGACATCAAGTGACAGCTCTGTTGAATTTGGGTAATACAATAACGCATTCGGCTCAAAAAGGAATCCCATGTCGACATCTCCTACGTTAAACGGTCCTTCTCTTCCCCCAGCAGACGGCGCGGCACCCGAACAATTGGTTCTTCTGTTGCATGGGGTTGGGGCGGACGGCAATGATCTGATTGGGCTGGCTCCTTATTTTCAGCAGGTGCTCCCCAAGGCTCTGTTTGTGTCGCCGGATGCGCCGTTTCCCTATGACATGGCGCCGTTTGGCCGTCAGTGGTTCAGTCTGCAAGAGCGCACGCCTGAGGCCTTCGATTCGGGAACACACCTGGCGGCCCCCATTCTGAACGACTTCATTGATGGGCTTTTAGTGGAGACCGGACTGACGGATGCCCAAACCGCGCTGATCGGATTTTCCCAAGGGACCATGATGTCATTGCATGTTGGGCCCAGGCGAGACCAACCAGTTGCGGGAATTCTAGGATACTCAGGGGCACTGGCCAACCCGACAAAGCTCGTTGACGATATCCAGTCCTACCCACCGGTAATGCTTATCCACGGGGATTCTGACGAGGTTTTGCCGGTAAGCTCACTCCCCAAGGCAGTCGGAGGTTTGGAAGCAGCCGGTGTGCCTGTTACGTCCCATGTAAGGCCAGGATTAGGTCATGGGATTGACGAGGAAGGAATAAAATTGGGCGTAACCTTCTTGGAGTCGATATTTAGAAGTTGATCCCTTCAATTTGCATTTCGATAAAAATTGTTTACTCTTCCGGCCACAGGGACTTTGTCGTCGCATGTGCATGGGAGGCACGAAACGATGTCGAGGGGACTAGACAGCTTTCCGGCTTTGGTACTTAACGCGGATTTTCGCCCGTTGAGCTACTTCCCGCTGTCGCTGTGGTCCTGGCAGGATACGGTGAAGGCGGTGTTTCTTTCCCGGGTCAATGTGGTCTCTGAATACGACCAGACAGTGCATTCGCCGAATTGGGAAATGTCCCTGCCGAGCGTGATTTCCCTAAAAGATTATGTGCCCACATCCCGGCGTCCAGCCTTCACTCGGTTCAATGTTTTCTTGCGCGATAGTTTTGGCTGTCAGTACTGCGGGGTAAACTTGCCATCCGAAGACCTGACGTTTGATCATGTCATTCCGAGATCACGGGGCGGCGTTACCAAGTGGACCAACGTGGTTACCGCGTGTTCGCCGTGTAATCTACGTAAGGGGCATAAGATGCCTAAGGCCGCCGGGGTCTATCCTCTCCGCGCGCCCTATCAGCCGACCAGTTTCGAGCTGCAAGAAAACGGTCGCGCCTTCCCGCCCAATCACCTGCACCAAAGCTGGCGCGATTTCCTGTATTGGGATACGGAACTGGAATCGGATTAGGTTTCTTTTCTTGGTTTGACAACACCGCGCCGAGACGTATACTCCGCCACCTTCTTCCCGAGAACGTGGGCGAAAGCCCCGCTGTCATTGATTTGAGAGCCTATCGGGACAATAACAAACCAATAAAACGAGTGAGAAAATTATGAGTAAACGTTTAAAGTCGAAGTACAAGATCGACCGCCGTCTGGGCGTCAATCTTTGGGGACGTCCTAAAAGTCCCATTAATACCCGCGATTATCGCCCTGGCCAGCATGGCCAACGCCGCCGCAAACCGTCCGATTTTGGCACCCAGTTGATGGCCAAGCAGAAGCTCAAGGGTTTCTATGGCAACATCACCGAAAAGCAGTTTCGTCGTTATTACGCGGAAGCCGTCAGGCGCGCCGGGGATACATCTGAAAACCTGATCGGAATTCTGGAACGCCGGTTGGACGCAGTGGTCTACCGAATGAAGTTCGTGCCGACGGTTTTTGCCGCGCGCCAGTTTGTCAACCACGGCCATATTCGGGTTAACGGAAAACGCGTTAATATCCCATCCTACCTGGTAAAAGAAGGCGACTTGATCGAGGTTAAAGAGAAATCTCGCGAGCTACCGCTGGTTCTGGAAGCCGTCGAAAGCCCAGAACGCGACCTGCCGGATTACATGGACGTGGACCTGAACAAGCGTAGAGGCACCTTCATGCGGACACCAAAACTGGCCGACGTGCCTTATGCAGCGCTGATGGAACCAAACTTGGTGATCGAATTTTATTCCAGATAAGTTCCTAAGCGACACTTTTTTTTAAAAAGGGCTGAGCAATTCAATTGCCGGCCCTTTTTTTAGAGGCCGTTTGCTCGCTATGGTCTTAATAAGATAACATTTATCTTCCACCTTAAGGAGTTTGAGGATTGGAAGATCGCGGAGCCGAAGCAAACGAAAAGATCAGAGAATTTGTCGACTTGGTTAAGGCGACCACGGATGGCGGCGTTTTAACGTTTGCTCAGGTGGAATCGCGACCGTTTATGAAGTTTTGGCAAAATTTTATTATCTGCCGCTATGTCGAAGAAAAGGATGACTTTCGTGTCATCTTTTTTGGCACTGACCTGGAACGACATTTTGGTCGGGACTCGACCGGAAAATTTATCAGTGAACGAAAGTTCGACCAGTCCGGTCGAAGCCTCCGGGACGTCCATATGGACGCCATGAAATCTTCCGAGCTAAGCTACGGTGCCGGTGACTTGAAGGAAGAGTCCCGAGACTTCAAAATATGGCATCAGGTCAAGATGGCGCTCAAGCGGGGCGACGTTATCAACGAGACACTAAGCTTTATCGTTTTTGATTAAGACCTTAACCCGCAAACTCCACGTCTTTTTCCTTCAGCATATCCTGCAATTCGCCGTTTTCGTACATTTCACGGACGATGTCGCAGCCGCCGACGAATTCGCCTTTGACGTACAACTGAGGAACTGTCGGCCAGTCGGTGAATTCTTTTATTCCATCGCGGAGTGCCGGGTCCTGCAAGACATCAATGCCCTTGAACTTAACGTTCAGGTTGGTGAGTGCCTGAGTAACGGCGGCAGAAAAGCCGCACTGCGGGAACATCGGTGTGCCCTTCATGAACAGCACAACTTGGTTCTCGTTAATTTCTTCTTCGATCTGATCGAATGTCGGGTTGTCACTCATAACGTATCCTCTTTTTATGCGTCGTCGGGTGTGTTTGTTTGCAGGGCCAAGGCATGGAGTTGGTTGCCCATCTTGCCTTGTAAGGCGTTGTAAACCATTTGGTGTTGCTTGACGCGATTCTTACCAACGAATTCCTTCGAAACCACTAACGCCGCGTAATGATCGCCGTCACCCTTCAGGTCTTCAATGCTGACTTCAGCATCGGGAAGGGCAGCCTTAATCATTTGTTCTATCTCGCTGGCGTCCATGGCCATGGGTATATGTCCTTTAAGGTGTCGACATGTACTCAGGCATCCAACTTTCGTTGATCTGCCGAAGCTCTGAAAGGGATATGGCCCCTTGGTCAACAAACGTCAAGGTGTCGTCGGTTGTTGTTCCGATCCGTGCTGCGGGAACACCGTCTTTTGCCGCTGCGGCAAGCAGGCGTACGGGATCATTTGTCACTAAGATGTAGCGTCCCTGATCTTCGCCAAACAACCACGCATGAGAAGCGATGCCGTTGGTTGGCACGTGGACTTCCGCCCCTTTGTTCCCGGCAAGCGCCATTTCTGCGATGCTGACACCAAGGCCACCATCCGATACGTCGTGACAAGCGGTAATCCGGCCTTCAAGAATTTGCGCGCGGACAAAGTCGCCGTGTGCGCGTTCCTGTGCTAAATCCACCGGCGGTGGGGGCCCGTCCTCCTGGCCTTCAACGTCGCGCAGATAGAGTGATGATCCCAAGTGACCATGAGTCTTACCGATAACGATGATCGCCTCGTCTGCATCTTGGAACGCACTGCCGATGGCCTTGGAAACATCGCTTAAAAGCCCAACCCCGCCGATAACCGGTGTTGGTAAAATCGCATTGCCGTTGGTTTCATTATAAAGCGAAACATTGCCGGAGACGACGGGGAAGTCCAGTTCAGAACAAGCTTCCCGCATGCCTTCGATACAGCCGACGAATTGACCCATGATATCGGGTTTCTCTGGATTGCCGAAGTTCATGTTGTCGGTCACGGCCAGAGGTGTTGCCCCCGTCGCGGTGATATTCCGCCAAGCCTCGGCGACGACTTGGCGGCCGCCTTCGATGGGGTCTGCCAGGCAATAGCGCGGTGTGCAATCGCTGGTGATCGCCAATGCCTTTTGACTGCCGTGGACCCGGGTTATTGCGGCATCGCCACCAGGACGCGCTACCGTGTCACCCATAACCATGTGATCGTATTGATCCCAAATCCATTCCTTGGACGCGATGTCAGGGCTTCCCATCAGGGTTTTAAGCGCTGCCATCAAATCGTTGGGAGGGGTGGATGAGACCGCCTCCCGCTTCGGCGTTGGAACCCAAGGCCGATCATATTCCGGCGACGCATCAACCAACGGTGGGATCGGCAGGTCCGCCACCACTTCGCCGCCCATTTTAAGAACCATATGCTTGGTGTCGGTTAGGCGGCCAATGACGGCAAAATCCAGTTCCCATTTTTCGAAAATCTTCCGAGCCATGTCTTCTTTGCCGGGTTCCAGCACCATCAGCATGCGTTCTTGGCTTTCTGACAGCATCATTTCATATGCCGTCATACCTTCTTCGCGCATGGGCACCATATCCAGGTTTAGTTCAACGCCAACGCCACCCTTATCCGCCATTTCAAATGAGGATGATGTGAGCCCCGCTGCCCCCATATCCTGGATCGCGATGATGGCGTCGGTCGCCATGAGTTCCAGACAGGCTTCCAACAAAAGCTTTTCCGTGAACGGGTCACCGACCTGGACGGTTGGGCGTTTTTCTTCGGAGTCTTCGTTGAATTCGGTGGAGGCCATGGTCGCGCCATGGATGCCATCGCGCCCCGTTTTCGATCCGACATAGACCACGGGATTGCCGATCCCCGCAGCCGCTGAATAGAAAATATTATTTGCGTCCGCGAGACCGACTGTCATGGCGTTGACCAGAATATTGCCGTCATAGGACGTATGAAAATCACACTCTCCGCCAACGGTCGGCACTCCCATGCAATTGCCGTAGCCACCTATGCCAGCGACGACGCCCGCGACCAGATGTTTGGTTTTCGGATGGTCCACGGCACCGAATCGCAGTGCATTCATGTTGGCAATGGGTCGGGCCCCCATGGTGAAGACATCGCGCATGATGCCGCCAATGCCGGTGCCCGCACCTTGGTAGGGCTCAATGAAGGAGGGATGGTTGTGACTTTCCATCTTGAAGATGACCGCTTGGCCGTCGCCGATGTCGATCACGCCAGCGTTCTCACCTGGGCCACAGATGACCCAAGGGGCTTCCGTCGGCAAGGTTTTCAGCCATTTTTTCGAGGACTTGTAGGAGCAATGCTCGCTCCACATAACGGAAAAAATACCAAGTTCCGTCAAGTTGGGCTCTCGCCCCATGATGTCCAGGACTTGCTGGTATTCGTCTTTGGAGAGGCCGTGCTGTGCGACGACTTCCGGGGTGATCTCACTCATAAATTATCGGCTCCAGCGACGATGAAATCCGGCCTGAAATCCAGAACGATCTTCATAACAGATGAGCCACAGTTAGCAACTCTACGATCATCTTTTTCGACGGTTCACTGAGTTGGGAATATTTATCGATGCGCCAGGCTAAGAACGTCTCCTTCCCCACGGCCCCCTGCCGCTTGAAATTGCCTTGGTTTTCTTTTGAAGCAGGAACAACAACCCAATTCCAGCAATAAAGCCGCCGATATGTGCCCACCACGCAGTACCACCGCCGTCTGCCGAACCTTCGACCGACGCATTTAACATTTGCAAGCCGATCCACAGGCCCAGAATAACAAAGGCTGGCAGACGAATTGGAATGTACATGAAGGCTAGAACCAGCACTTGCGCGCGCGGGTGCAAGACCAAATAAGCCCCTAAAATCCCTGAGATTGCACCGCTCGCGCCAATCATCGGGGCAACCGACTCTGGATTAACCAGGGCGTGCGTGAGCGCGCCGCCAATTCCTGAGAATACATAGAAAATTATGAACCGTCGGTGACCAAGGCAGTCTTCGACATTGTCGCCGAATACCCAGAGAAACAGCATATTGCCAATCAGATGCATCCAGCCGCCATGTAAGAACATGCTGGTGAGGAGAGTTAAATTGGTGGAGACGAGGACCAGATCGGGTTCCAAATATTTATCGCCGAACAAAACTGCTGGAATGGCCCCTAACCCCAGGACCGCCGCATTGCTTTCTTCCGTGCTGAGCGATAGCTGCCACATAAAGACGAGACAACAAATGACGATCAGGCTGACCGTCACGCGTTGAAAACTGATCCTGATGAGAGGATTATCGTCCTTAAGCGGTAAAAGCATGGAACAGACCTCCTATCCTTAGCGGAAGGATAGTCTATTCCACACTTTTAGGTTCAACAAATTTCTAGTTGTTCCGCTGATGAAAAGAGCTAGCCGATCCGGCTCTCCGGAAAACAAAGCTCGTGACGCGCCCGCCATTCATCGGAAACGTAATTGACAATCAACGCGCGTCGAATGCCATTGATCGGACGCTTGCGGAACCCGTGCCAAGTGTCTTCGCCCGGCAAAAATATAAGTCCACGGTTGGATTTAAAGGGCACGGTAGCGAGGTATGTTTCCGGCCCTGGTCCTTCGTAAATGTCGGTTCCCCACGTGTCACTCTCTGGGTCCGGCGACAGATAGATCAGCATGGTAAAGCGCTTGGCACCGATATCGGTGTGCGGTTCCAGCCAGAACTCGTCTCTATCCATGACATATTCAATCCGCAGGGAACTGCCTTTAAGGTCGACCCCGCAGGTATCTTGAATAACAGAAACCGTTTCCTGGCTTTGCATGGTTTCGGCAACCATTTTGCATACTTCAAATTCATCCAAAACGGCCGGATCAAAGAAACGGCGGGTTGAATTATAAGCTTCTCTCCTGCCGTCGCTGCAGTCGACCTTGGGCACCTCAAACGGTAGATCTAGCAAAGCCTCAATGACTTCATCATCGAGCGGGTTTTCTAAAATCCAATGATCGTAGGGGGCTGAATCTGTATTGGTGGCATGCAAGCAACCAATAAAGGTTGCTTGGTTGGACGAAGTGGAAAGCATCTGAGTGCTCCTCGTATGAAAGAACGCCGACGCTACAGCAATCTAATTGTCGATAAATTGACTGCGATCAATGCACCACCAACTTATTTCCGATAGATGCTCTTTTTCTCAAGTTTAGAATCCATCATTCAGCGGGGGTATGAGAAATGTCGTTATCTGAGCAACAGGTGAAAGAGTTCAAAAGTAAGGGTTTCATCGTTCTGAAAAACTTTTTCGATGCACCATCGATCAACCGTGTATCCAGCATTGTTAATGAACTGGGTGATAAGACACCTGCAGAGAACCAAGAAGCCAAGTACTACGAAACCAGCCCGGTGACAGGACAAGACGTTCTGGTAAGGATTGAGCACGTGTTGGGTGACTATAATTCAGAGCTTACCAACCTTCTCATCACCCCTGACGTCAACGCCTGCTTGACCCAGCTTTTTGATGAGCCGGCAGTTCTGTTTAAGGAGAAGATAAATTACAAAATGCCTGGGTGCCGCCCCGACAAGTTGCATCAGGATCAGGCCGCGGGCTGGAATACCTATGGCGACTTTTTCATCTCCATGGCCATCGTTGTTGATGCCAACAGAAAGGATAACGGGGCGCTGAGCTTTATGAATTCGGGAAATTATAAGCGCGCCCTTATGACCGACGAATGGCAACCGATGACGGAAAACGATCCGCCTTACGAGCCTGAGGATGAATACGTTCTATTGGAAGCCGATCCCGGTGACGTGGTTTTCTTCGATGCCTACGTGCCGCATGGCTCTCCTGCCAATAACAGTGACCGCAGCAGGCGCAATATTTTCCTAACCTTCAACAGACAGTCCGATGGCGACATGCGGGATCAATACTACGAGGATAAATGGAAGTCCTACGCGCCAAATACATCAGAGGCTGCCAGGACGGATGCGTCGTTTAGGGTTTAGTTTAGTGGACTCATAAAGCGACGCGCCATATTGTTTTCTCCTCAAAATTGGGGAGAACGCATCGTGCCCGAAAAGTCTGACAACATACCTGCGCCGTCCATCAGCGAGGTTATACTGAAAACTGGTCGCTTCGATGCGATGAAGGATTGGTACACCCAGGCGCTTGATTTCGAGCCGTTTTTCGTGCGCCCACGTCCTGAAAAACTATCGTGGACCAAATCCCAGCAAATCGCGTTCTTTAGGCTTAGGGGGGATTACCCTTATGCCCAGATGCTCGGCATATTTGAAATTGACGGCACCCAAGATCAAGTTGGGACCGACCCAGGACTTCACCATTTCCAGCTGGCGCATAAAAATTTTGATGAACTATTTGATCGGTATGATCAAATGAAAGCGAACGGCATTCTGCCGATCCAAAATTGGAATCATGGCATAATGACGAGCTTTTATTACGAGGACCCGGACGGCAATAAAGCAGAAATGACGTGCGTTAATTTCGCTGAAGAAACTGATTTCCACGCCTACTTTGAAACAGAAGCCTATAAGAAAAATATTTCCGGGATTCAAATTGATCCGGATGATTTTATCGCCCGCTATCGTTCCGGCACGCCCAGAGAAGAACTGGTAAAAATTCTGCTTTAGAGAATTATGATAGGCTGGCGACGAGCCCATCGAACAGCGCGCGCCCATCGGTGCCGCCCAATTGCGCATCGGCGAGTCGTTCTGGGTGCGGCATCATGCCCAAGACATTGCCGGCGTCGTTGAAAATACCTGCAATGTTGTTCAGGCTGCCGTTGGGGTTGGCGTCGTCGGTGACTTCTCCCCCGTCATTGCAATAACGAAACGCGACGTGGCCTTGGTCTTCAACAGATTTCAGGGTGTCTTCGTCGGCGAAGTAATTGCCGTCGTGATGGGCGATGGGAATGCGGATGACCTGACCTTCATCATAGCCACTGTTAAAAACATCATCCGACGTTTCGACCCGCAAATGGATGTCACGGCAGATAAATTTTAGGTTGGCATTCCGCATCAACGTGCCGGGCAGCAGACCCGCCTCGGCCAATATTTGAAAGCCGTTGCAAATGCCCAACGTTGGCACGCCCTTTTTTGCCCGATCAATAACGTCACGCATGATCGGGGAATGCGCCGCCATGGCACCTGAACGCAAATAATCGCCATAGGAAAACCCACCGGGCACGACAATCAGATCGACTTCCGGCAAATCGGCATCGCCGTGCCACGCCATGATGGGTTCAGACCCCATGCTTTGTTCAAGAGAAACTTTTACATCTCTGTCACAATTAGATCCTGGAAATACAATGACAGCGGCTTTCACGGGGAGGCTCTCAGTTCTTCTCAGTCAATGATGTCGATGGCGTAGTTTTCGATAACCGTATTGGCCAGTAATTGTTTGCACATGGCCTCCACATTGTCGCGGGCTTTTTCGGGTTCTTGATCGTCGAGCTCAATTTCGATGAATTTTCCCTGGCGGACTTCGTTAACACCGTCAAAGCCAAGCGAGACAAGCGCATGCTGAACCGCCTTTCCCTGCGGATCCAAAACGCCATTTTTCAGGGTAACATGTACTTTCGCTTTCACAGGATCATCCTATCTCTTTAAGCCTTATTGCATCACCGCCGGCCCTTTATGGTCGGTGGGGCCGCTTTCCGGAAGGATGCCCAAACGCCGGGCAACTTCCTGATAGGCTTCTTCCACGTTTCCAAGGCCTTGATCAAGACGGTCTTTATCCAAAATCTCGTTTGATGTCATATCCCAGAGTCGGCAACTGTCTGGGCTAATTTCATCTGCGAGCATGATTCGAAGTTGGTCGTTTTCCCACAACCGCCCGAATTCCAACCGAACATCCACCAAGCGGATGCCGACTCCTAAAAACAAGCCGCTTAGGAAATCATTGACCCGCAGCGATAAGGACATGATTTCATCCATCTCTGGCGGGATCGCCCAACCGAACGCGGTGATATGTTCTTCGGTAATCAGGGGAGCGTCCAATTCTTGAGACTTATAGTAAAATTCGACAATGGAACGGGGCAGGGGTGTCCCTTCTTTCATTCCAAAACGGGACGCCAGCGACCCGGCAACTACATTTCGCACAACGACCTCTATCGGGATGATCTCCACTTCGCGGATCAATTGCTCGCGCATGTTGAGACGGCGCAGGAAATGCGTCGGCACACCAATGTCGCCAAGTTTCGACATCAAATATTCGGAAATCCGGTTGTTAATGACTCCCTTGCCGGTTATCACGCCGCGCGCACGGTTCCGCAAGGAGGTGTCATCCTTGAAGTGCTGCACAAGTGTGCCAGGCTCGGGGCCTTCGAAAAGAACTTTGGCCCGCCCTTCGAAAATCTGTCGGCGTCTTGTCATAAGATGGGTCTTGTCATGAATTTGTTCCGCCCACGGGTATTTGTACGGGGGGTTGGTTGGCGCACGCGCGTTATCGATTTTCATATAGCAGGTGTCTAAGTGCAAAACAACGCTGTGGAGAAAGGATTCGTCAGCTGCCGAGATCAACCGACTCATAGGGGACTTCACCAGGGCGACCTTTGGCGATCATCCATTTGGGTTTGGTCTCATATTTATCTGGATTAGGCAAAGCAATAAGCGAAGACGATACCGTGCCAAAGCCGCCGCCGTGATCCACATTCATCGCACCGCCTGGACCTGAGTCCGGATCGTAATGTTTGTCGGCCAAGAGAGCTTGCCAAGCGGTCCAATCGCCGGAGTCTGGGTTTGGAATTTCGGCTGCTGTAAATTGTGGGAGATACATCTGTGTCCGAGGCGACGAAGGATCATTAAGGTCCCGTGCCGTCAGCATGGAAAGTCCCGGCTCTATCGCATGGGCTTCAATTTTGCCAGGCAAGGCGCATAGCCAATAGGCCTTGGCGCGGTCCGCAATGATCATATTAAACGACCGATAGCTGGCCGTTTCCAAATGAGACAGGGCGTCGGCGGCTTCTTCTGCTTCTGCGTGATCCAAGGCTTCCAAAGGAAGTTCACCACGCGAGCGATAACCGTCTTTCGGGCCTAAGGTATTGATTCTGTTTAGGATGCCCGCGACCACACCGTCGTCATTCAGGCCCAACCAAGTGCCGCCCGCCAAAGCGTCACGACCAGCGACAACATGGGCACGATCATCCCAATGCCGGGCGGGAGGTTGCCACGGGCGATCCGCCATTTCATCGCGATTGGAACCAATAATCACGGGCCAATCATGGCTAGGACGATAAAGAATTACGACGGTACACATAACGAAATCTAATAGTCTTTTTGTGCGGTATGCGCCAGCATCGAAATATCATTGCAGCGGCGGGGGTGGCTGAGTATATTTCCGGAATTCCACCACACTAGATATCGGAGGCTCCTGTTTATGAGCGACGAACTCGCCAAGCGCGGCAAAAGCTACGAAGCCAAATTCAAACTGGACGAAGAACAACGTTTTAAGGCTGAAGCTCGCCGCAATAAGATGCTCGGACAATGGCTTGCAAAGAAATTCGGACTTTCCGGAGATGCTGCGGAAGACTATGCCACCGAAGTGGTCAGGGTTGATTTAGATGAGCCTGGAATTGAAGACATCATCGGCAAGGTGATGGCGGACATCAATGCCCGCAAGTCAGAAATCAAAGAATCCGAAGTGCGGGCTGAACTCGACCGCCTGTTCCCGATTGCCTACAAAGAAGTTACCGGCGATTTTCCGGAACCCTTGGGCGACGACCACGAACGCGTCGGCGGTTAAGAAGACCTTCCGAAGACCCGTTTGAAGATCGTGTCGACATGCTTGGTGTGATACGCCATGTCGAACAGCGACGTGAGCGCGTCTTCGCCAAGGCTATCGATAACGTCTGAGTCTTGCTTTAAGAGATCAAGCAACCCGCCCTTGCCGTTCCACACTTCCATCGCGTTGCGTTGAACAAGGGTATAGGCATCTTCGCGGCTGACGCCTGCCTGGGTTAGGGCCAGCAAGACGCGTTGTGAAAAGATCAGACCGCCCATTTGGTCGATGTTTTTCTGCATATTGTCCGGGTAAACCAACAACTTCTCGATAACACCGGTCAGGCGCTTTAGGGCGAAGTCCAGGGTAACGGTCGCATCCGGCCCAATCATGCGTTCCACCGACGAATGCGAAATATCCCGTTCGTGCCACAGAGCAACGTTTTCCAACGCCGGCGTCACAGCGGAGCGAACAATACGCGCAAGGCCCGTCAAATTCTCAGTCAAAATTGGATTGCGTTTATGGGGCATGGCGGACGAGCCTTTTTGCCCCGGCGCGAAATATTCTTCAGCCTCACGAACTTCGGTGCGTTGCATGTGACGGATTTCTGTCGCCAACCGTTCGACCGAACTGGCAATGACGCCAAGGGCCGCAAAGAATGCTGCGTGACGGTCGCGGGGGATAACCTGGGTCGAAACCGGTTCCGGCTGGAGGCCTAATTTCTTCGCGACATGCTCTTCCACATGGGGATCAATGTTGGCAAACGTGCCGACAGCACCTGAGATGGCGCAGGTGGCAATTTCCCCGCGGGCGTTCAGCAGGCGATAATGCGCGCGATCAAATTCGGCAAAGAAACTGGCGAACATCAGGCCGACAGTCACCGGCTCTGCATGGATGCCATGGCTTCGGCCCATGCGGGGGGTGAGTTTATATTCGAAGGCCCGCTTTCTGAGTGCTTCCATCAACCCTGCCAAGTCTTTCAACAATATATCTGCGGCCTGGGTCATTTGAACCGCCAAGCAGGTATCCAACACGTCTGATGACGTCATGCCTTGGTGGATGAACCGTGCTTCGTCGCCGACGTGTTCGGCCAATTCGGTCAAGAACGCGATCACGTCGTGGTGGGTGGTGCGTTCGATCTCGTCGATCCGATCAATGCGTTCTGGGGTGTATTCCTTTTCGCCGCGCTCCCAGACCGCTGCTGCCGCTTCTTTGGGGATAACGCCGAGTTCGGCTTGCGCATCGCAGGCATGGGCTTCGATTTCAAACCAGATGCGGAACCTGTTGGCGGGTTCCCAAATGTTAGTCATTTCAGGGCGGCTGTAACGCGGGATCATATTGGCCTCTATCGGGTCAGGAATTAAAGAGAATCAGAGAAGGCGCGATAGTACTAAAATTCCCACATTTTAAAAGCCAAGTTATGAATTCTTGACCTGACTTTTTGGTCGAAAGACGAGATACCAAACAACGGCCGTTGCCTGCATTCCGATGAGCAGCAGAAAGGCCATATCAAAGGCTTCCTTGGCGTATCCGCCGCTCGCTGTCAGAGGATACTGATCAATCACCAGCCCAACGCCCCACTGGCCTAGAAAGGCCCCTGAAAATACCAGTAGGTTTAATCCGGTTACGACTCGGCCTGCTATTTCTTGGGGGAAACTTTGTGAGAGCGCACCGTATCCCAAAATCCCCACCGAGCCAAAAAATCCGTATCCCGCCCACAGCAGACCGGGCGCTTCGGACCCAACCAAAATAATGCCGCTCTGAATCAGAATAAATATCGAAATGCCGACAATCGCAACCTGCATGGTCGTGATGCCGAATCGTCCGAGTCGGGCAGTCAGCGCACCCATCGATAAGAAACCGACAATCATCGAAATCGCAATGATCATCAGGTAATCGCCAACCGCAGAACGCTCGATCCCGCCGACGTCATGCAACCAGGGTCCGGTCCACAGACTTTGAACTGCAATGAATGATGATTGAGAGGCGATGGAGACCGGTGCAATTCTCCAGAACAGGGGGCTGGTGAAAATATGACCAATGCCGCTGAGTTGTTCTTTTAATCCACCGACTTTTTTGGTCCCTGTGCGTTCAGGAACGACGGTAAATATCATGATCGCGACAAGGATGGATATCCCGGCGACCACCCAAAACACGCCCCGCCAACCGATCAGTTCGGCTGCATTGGCAACGGGGATCGTTGACAGCAAGGCACCCATTCCCCCGGCCGCCATTTGACAGCCATTGATCAGCGGAATGCGTTCTCGCGGAAACCATAAAACAAACGCCGTCATCGCCGCCATCAAGCACGCTGACGTCCCAAGACCCAAAAGGGCACGCCCCGTGATCAATCCGGCAGCGGTATGAGAAACTGCAAAGATGGTTGCGCCGACGGCGGTAATCAGCATCAAGCCCGCTTCAGTTCGCCGGGGACCAAATCGATCCAACAACAGGCCCAGGGGCAATTGAAATGACGCGAAGGTTGCAAAAAATATGCTGGTCATAAGCCCCAGGTCGCCGGCACTCAGCCCCAGTTCCGCGACCAAATCGGGGGCAATTACCGCGTTCACAGTGCGCACCATGTAGCCGAGCATATAGCCTGTCGCAAAAGGCAGAAAAACGCGCAAGAGAGTGGTGTTCATAAAGGGGCTCTTTGTTATCAACCGACGTCGTTTGCGCACCATACGGGAGCTTATACCAAATCTCACTAATAAAGATTCATTGAGATCGCGTATATGGACCGTCGGGTAGGAGAAATGTCGCAAGCGATACCATGTATCGGTAAGACTTTTCGACGCCCTCCGACGATCCAAATACGCGGCCCAAAGGACGGCTTCACAAGACTTTCGGACAGCGTTGCGCTTGCCTTGCGATGCCGAGCATCGCCGCGTCAAGCGCTCCTTGCCGAAAATCTTGTGAAGCCGTCTCAATGGATATTTATTAGTGAGACTTGGTATTAGGGAAGAAGCAAGCCGTGCTGCCATTATCCCAGAGGGCTGGAAAGTTGATGCGACGTCCTTATGATGTGCTCTCGGCCTGAGACGGCGTCGACTCAACAGGGAAAAGGAACAAAAAAAATGGGTGAAAAGATTGGCATGATCGGCCTCGGTAAAATGGGCCTGGCACTGGCGCGGCAAATGATGGCCGACGGGCATGAACTCTTTGGCTACGACATCGACCCGGAACGCATGAAAATGCTCGAAGCCGAAGGTGGAACCCCTGTTGCAAATTCCAAAATCGTCGCCGAACGCAGCGATATCACCTGTAGTATTCTGCTGAAACCTGAGCACATTGAAGAAAACACCATCGGCCCCAATGGCATCGTGCAGGCGGAAAAAGAAGGCCTCATTCACATTGAAATGAGCACCATGCCGCCGGCTTTTCAAATTGACCTCGCCGATAAACTTTCCGGCCACGGCATCGAAATGTTGGACGCCCCCATTTCCGGCTCCCACAACAAAGTCGATGATCGGGTGATTACCTTCATGGTTGGTGGCACGGAAGAGACGTTCAATCGGGTTCTGCCAATTTTGGAACCTTTGGCTGCGGATACTTCGCACACCGGGGATGTTGGCACGGGGGCGACCATGAAAGTCGTGACCAACCTTTATGTAAACTCGGTCACCGCCTTGTTGGCGGAAGTCGTCATCACCGGTGAACGCGCCGGCCTCAGCCACGAAAGCATGGAGAAATGTCTAAACGCCGGGTCGGTTCGCGGCGCCATGTGGGATTCAATGCGTCCGCGCTTCTTCAACCGTGATTTTGCTCCTAGGGGAGCGGTCGAAATCTTCGCCAAAGACATGGGCATCGCCATCGACCTCGCCAAAGAACACGGCATCGACCTGCAAGTCGTTCCCGCAGCGCGAAAGATGTTCCAGCGCGCGGAAGCAGCGGGCTGGGCCAAGGATGACGCGAGCCGGGTGTTGGAGATTTATGAGGGGAAGGATCGGAGTTAGGGGGTGGCAAAACGCCCTATTTACCGGACTCCATTAGACCGACATATCATTACACCAATAAATTTTTAATTTTTTCAGCCAGTACGATGTCTGCTTCTAACGCAAATCTGGTTGTTTTTTGAATGTAGGAAATGAGTCCGCTTTTGACCGCCGGCCTTTTCGTGTTCCAGCTTTGTTTTGACGGCATTGCCAATGCCGGTCAACACATCCTCGGTGATGTAACCGCTATAACAGAAGATTATGCCCTTCTCCTGCAGGTATCCTCTGAAATCGTAGGTTTCTTTAGCCAGCATAATTCACCCTTACTACTCAAATTTAAAGCCGATGACGGCTATATCTTCCCTGAGTATTTCATCCCGCTTATTACCATTTATGGTCTTAATTCCATCCTATTTCATGGGGAGGAGACAAGCTGCATTTCTTCAAGATGTTTCGAAGATGGCTTCTATTTCCGAAACAAATGTGTTCGTGTCGACGGGTTTGGTAATAAAGTTGTCGACGCCAACCTTGTAAGCTTTATTTCTCCATAGGTCTTTGGTCTTGCTCGTCACCATGACAATCTTCATGTCACGATGAATTGGCTTGGAGCGTAATTCACGTACTAACTCCAGACCGTCCATATCACCCATTACCAAGTCTGTAATAAGACAATCAGGTCGTATGCTTTCTATCTCATTCATGGCCACAGTACTGGATGTGTACGCTGAAACTTGGTGGCCTCGATCCTTTAGAAGAGCGCTCAACAATTCGATCATCTGAAAATCGTCATCGATAACAAAGAACGAGATTGCCGTTGGAGAGGTCATATAAAACCCTAGCTTACCTTGAACGCAATCATGGATACATCGTCGCGGCGAATTTCGTCACCTTGAAACTCCTCCAGAGCTTCAATTATCTCAAATTTTTGCTCAAATATTGGGCGGTCCTGGAACGTGGCAATAAGTTCCTTAAATCGTTTCTTACCGAACATACGTCGTTTTTCACCGCCCACTTGATCGATCAGGCCGTCCGTCATCATGTAATAGGAATTGCTTGGCATGAGATTTACCAAATTATTGGTGTACTCCTGAACAAAAGGAATTCCCCGATACCCAATTCCGTTCTTATCACCTTTTATTTCATTAACTTCGGAACCGTCAAACGTGAACAAGGAAAACCGAGCCCCGGCGAATGTAATTTTCGTCAGGTCTTCGTTGAGGTAACAGGCCCCCAACTCCATACCGTCGTCTGATGAGCCTTCGTCAAGGTGCTGCCCAAGGGTTAACTGCATCAGTTGATGCATCCGTTGCAATAGCATGCCAACCTCACCGGGTGGAACCTCCTCTTGCGCCCGATCAAGGGCACCAGTGGCAATCAGAGTCATGAAGGCTCCAGGCACACCATGTCCCGTGCAGTCACCAAGTATGACAAGAATGCCGTCGCCCCAAACACGGTTCCAGTAGATGTCCCCACCGACAATGTCACGCGGCTCCCAAATCACGAAAAAATCTTCGAAGATAGATGAAAAACTGTCATTATGTGGAAGGATAGAGCGCTGAATTCGGGATGCATAATTGATGCTGCTCGAGAGGATATTGAAAGTATCCTTTAATTTTTTTTCGGCTTCCTTGCGGGCACCATCCGCACGGAGGGCCGCGACACCGTGAGCCGTGTCGTTGGTCAGGCGTTCCAGAATGCGAATACTGTCATCGTCAAAACCATCGATCTCCGGGGAATAAATGGCGATTACCCCAAACGATTCATCGCCAATCTTCAGCGGCAAAGCGATTGCCGAAGCGAACCCCCTTTCCCGCGCGGGTTCTCGCCACGGCTCGAACGCGGGGTCGGTCATCGTATCCCGAACGAGAAACGGCTTTCCGGACCGAAAAGCTTGTCCGACTGGCCCATTTCCTTTCCTGTCATCCTGATCCCAGGAAATTGCCCCGGGCCTTAAATAACCTTCCTCGAAGCCGGCGGAAGAGACAAATTCGAAGGATTTCGCTTCATCGTGATTTGCAATAGCGACAAATACTAAGGATTTATTGTTACGCTCAACAATGATTTTGCAGATCTGTTGAAACAGTTCAAATTCCGACACTGAGTGCAAGATCATCTCACTGCATTGATTTAGGGTAGCTAAGTCTAAGTTCGTTTGCAAAAGTTTGGTCTCAGCCAGCTTACGAACTGTAATGTCCGTGACCATGGCAAAAGAACCGATACGCACTCCTTCTTCATTTATTATGGGCGTTACGTTGAACAGACAGGGGATCTGGTTACCGTTTGGTTGCGACAGCCCAATTTCATAGGAGCCAGATTCTCCGCGATTGCGCCGTTCGGCGTGCTCGGCGAAAATCTGCTTATTGGCCTCATCGACGAAGTCGAAAATAGACCGCCCGATGATATCCTCGCTGGGACGTCCTAAAATTTTACACATGGCATCGTTGACTTCGGTTGTGTGCATTTCCACGTCAACCATCCAGATGCCTTCGCTGGCAGTCGAGAAAATGCGCCGAATTTTCATTTCACCGTCACGAAATGCCTGTTCGGTATTCTTCTGTTCGGTTATATCAAGGTAGGTCAACATCCGTCGCCCATCCGGCAGCGCCAAACACTGATAAAGGACAATACGCCCATTAGGCTGCCTTACCTCAATTGGGGTAACAGTGCCATTTAGGATTGCCTCAACACGGGATAGGACGAATTCATCGAAATCTTCGTCTGTAACGTCGTAAAACCCTTTACCCTGATTATAACGAATTAAGTCCTCTACTGACGGTTCAGCAGCGGCGATTTCGTCATCTATATCCCACATCTCCCGATAAGCCCGGTTCATAATGCGCGCCTTCAAATCCGGGTCCATAAACAGAATGCCGTAATCGACCGTATCCATAACGGCTTCCAAAGCTTCTTTTTCTCGAGTAATTTGGGCTTCGCTCTGCTGTATGATCCGTTTTTGTTTTTGAATATACCTTGCCCAAAAGACAACTATCAGCAGGATTAATATCGCGCCAATGGCCAACGGTACGCCCCAAAGCAAAATCGTTTTTGTATCCACGCCATAGCTTATCTGGATTGCTGTCCAAGAGTTGACAATAGCTGCGCGCTCATGCTCATTCATAGTTGAGAGCGCTTTGTTAAGGATGGGGACAAGTTCAGGCAGTCCCTTGCGCACCGCCATGGACAGTTCAAACTTATACTTGGTCTGTGATGCAATTTTGAGATCATCCAAATTTGAACGATCAATTTCGTGAGTAATCGTCAACAGGTTGTCGATAAAGGCATCAAGTTTACCGTCATTGAGTTGCTTAAGACCTTCTGAAAGAGTTTGGACGGGGACGACATGGATGCCTTTCTGATTGGTCTCAATCAGTTCCTGGGTAATATAGCCCCGGACGACGCCAACTTTTTTCCCGTTTAGGCCTGCAAGGCTATCAACGAAAGGCGCGTCCTTGCGGGTCGTAATTACCATTGGAAAGGAGATGTAGGGCTTCGAGAAATTAAGATACTTCTCTCTTTCAGAAGATCGTGCAACTGTCGGAAGAATATCAATCTCACCGGCCCGCACCTTGTCCAAAACCGCAGCCCAAGACAGGCCGGTTTCAGGCGTTAAGGTGATCCCCAGTCTAGAGCCAACCAAATCCACATAACTGGAACCGATCCCACTGTAGACACCTTCTTCATCAATAAATTCAAAAGGCGCCCAGGAGGGGTCAACACCCAAGGTAAATTTTCCATGTTGCTTCAGCCATTGGTGTTCCTCCTCGGTCAGATCAACTTTGGATTTGCCATCCTGCACGTCCCCGATCCAGCGTTTTAAGAGCGTGGTTTTCTCATCGGCGGTGATGGTTTTCATGGCCTTTTGAAGGATGGAATTGAGGTGGGGTAGCGTTTTTCCGGTAGCAATAGCGAGCCGACTGGTGTCGTAATCACCGATTTTGATGGGCTTTGAGAGTGCCAGCCCAAACATGGTATGCTCACTCATAAGAAAATTGAAGATGGCGACCTCGCCCACCACTGCATCGGCCTCACCAACGACAACCGCGTTCATGCTATCGAGAACATTCTTTTTCGTATGAATAACGATATCCGGATATTTCCGTCGCAGAATTTCCTCTAAATAGAATCCCTTAGGCACGGCAACGGTCTTGCCTTTTAGTTGGTCTAGGCTGTCGTAGGGAACTTTCTGGCGGCTCAAAATGACGTTGGGGTTAGATGCATAGGGTTTGGTAAACAGGAAATCTTTTTCCCGTTCAGGTGTGCGGATGATGTTGAGCATTACATCTAGATTGCCCGCGCGCATCATGCCCATAAACTCATCCCAAGTAGGGCCCGTTATATACTCGATCTCAAGCCCGGCTTTTTTGGCCAAAAGATTCATGAAATCGATGGAATAGCCTTTGGGTTTTCCGTTTTCCGCGAAATTAAACGGTGGCCAGGCGGTATCGTTATGGACTCGGATACGAGGATGAGAAGCAATCCATGACTCTTCAGCATCCGTTAGTTGGACTGTGGGATCTCTAGGTCCTGCTTCTCTTCAAGTTGAAGGTGCTTCTCTAGGGAGAGGAAGTATGTGTCGATTGATTGTCGTAATCTTAGTTTCTCTTCCTGATATTGCTTACTATTGAGAATTTCCGCAGCTTGCCGGCCCTTCCCTTGTTGGGTCAATTCGATGGCACGAACTTCCATTTTAACGAGCCGCTCATTCTCTTCGTCCATGCGTTTCAGAAGAGCGGAGTCGCTTTCATGGGCACGAGATAGGGCCTCTTCGAGTAGCGCCCCAAGCTTGACTTCATTTTCCCTATAAACTTTTAACCATTTGTCATCCTGGGTGAACGCAAAGGTCAGCGCCGACGTGGTCAAGATAGCGTCAATGGACTCGATCTCTTGAGCGAAAGCACGTAATTGGAGAATCTCAGGTTTCTCCAAACCGGATGCGCTCACAGATGCGACTGACCAACTGATGAAAGCCATAGCCAGAGAAAGTAGAATACACAATACGCGAACTGGCATTCAAAGCGCTCTATGTGGTTTCGACAAACGACGTCTCATAAAAACAAGTCGTCGTTACTAAGCTATAATATTTGAGGCACATAATATTAGAAATGCAAGAGCCTTTCCGCTTGTGGCCACACCCAGAAGTCCGATTGAACAATTAAATAGGACGGTTTTCGACTGTGAAGCAGGCGTCTCTGGGGATTGGAGCTAACTCTTGATTAGCAATTCTGACCGAAAAGAACCCTAAATCAACCCCATACTCTTAAACGACCTCGTCCCCGACTTGCTCACCACGATATGGTCATGCAGCACAATTCCAAGTTTTTCTCCAGCGTCGCGGATTTCTTTGGTCATGTCTATGTCGTCGCGCGACGGGGACGGATCACCTGAGGGGTGGTTGTGGACGAGGATGATTGCCGTGGCGCTAAGTTCCAGGGCGCGTTTGACGACTTCCCTTGGATACACCGGCGTGTGATCCACGGTGCCGCGTTGTTGGACTTCGTCGGCGATAAGGATGTTTTTCTTATTCAGGAACAGCACGCGGAATTGTTCGGTTTTCTCGTAAGCCATTGCGGCGCGGCAGTAGTCCACCAGGGATTGCCAATTGCTGAGCACCGGGCGTTGCATGACCTCGTCACTGATGAGTTTAAGTGCGGCGGCGCGGATAGATTTAAGGGCGACGACAGTGGTCTCCCCCATGCCGTTGACCTTGCTGAGTTCCGCGGGCTCGGCACTGATTACTTCGGCGAAGGAACCGAAGGTTTCCAACAGGGATTTCGCCAGCGGTTTCACATCACGGCGTGTCACTGCCATGAACAAGACCAGTTCCAGCAGCTCGTAATCCGGCAAGGCATCGCCGCCGGATTTCAGAAACCGCTCGCGCAATCTGGCGCGGTGGCCTGCGTAATGAGGCGGTTTAGCTTTTTTCTCAGCCATCGTAGGGCGGGAGGTCCAGCCCCTTCGGGGATTGGGTGAAGACTTCAAAGCCATCGGCAGTCACGCCAAGGGAATGTTCGAACTGGGATGATAGAGAGCGGTCCTTGGTGACTGCGGTCCAGCCGTCTTCCAAGATTTTGACTTCATGGCGACCAATATTCACCATCGGCTCAATGGTAAAGAACATGCCTTCGGTCAGCACAGTCCCTTCGCCCGGGTTTCCATAATGAAGGATGTTGGGCGCATCGTGGAAAATTTGACCCAAGCCATGGCCACAAAAATCCCGAACCACGGAATAACGTTGGGATTCAGCATAGGATTGAATGGCGTGGCCGATGTCACCGACGGTGGCGCCTGGTTTGACCACGTTAATACCCCGCCACATGGCTTCGAATGTTACCTCGATCAGGCGCTTGGCTTTAACACTGGCCTTGCCGACCGTGAACATCCGGCTTGAATCGCCGTACCACGTATCAAGGATTGGCGTTACATCAATGTTAATGATGTCGCCGTCTTTTAAGACTTTGTCGCCGGGGATGCCGTGACAGACAACGTGGTTGACCGAGGTGCAAACTGATTTCGGAAAGCCGCGGTAGCCCAAGGGGGCCGGAACCGCGCCATGGTCCAAAGTAAAGTCGTGGACGAGCTTATCAATGTCGTCGGTGGTGATGCCGGGCTTAATGAAAGGGACAAGATAATCCAAGGTTTCGGCTGCCAAGCGGCCAGCCTTCCGCATGCCCTCAAAGGCTTCGGGGCCATGGGTCTTGATGCTTCTTTCGATGCCGCCTGCGGCGTTAACGCTAATATCGTTCATGGGATTATTATGACATTTAAAATTAAAAAATACAGGGTTCTAAACCATATAGGGGCTTTATAAGACCAATTCCACGGGAGATGTCACTAAAATTTCCTCTGGCGACATTTTACACGTATATGCGATGGCTTCTACACCGTTCGCCATTGCCGCCTTCAAATTTTCAGCATAAGCCGGGTCAATGTCTTCGGCGATAGTCATTCGCGTGCTGTCTTCACGTTGTACAAGATACATCATAACGGCGCGGTGGCCTTCGCTGACCATGTCCGCCAGTTCGCCCAAATGTTTGCTGCCCCGGGTCGTGACAGAGTCTGGAAATTCCGCTGAGGCCGAGGGGGAGAGGTCGCGTTTCATGGTGACGCTTTTAATTTCGACGTAGGAGGTTGGGCGGGCGTCTTCTTCCAATAAGATATCGATGCGCGAGTTCTGGCCGTATTTTACTTCCCGGCGGAGGGTTGTGTAACCGGACAGCTCAGAAATAACGCTGCCGGTGATGGCTTCTTCGACTATTGCATTGGCGAGCGCCGTGTTCAGACCTACCAAGCCGCCGCCGATGCGGATGAGTTCCCAGGTATATTTAAGCTTTCGCTTGGGGTTGCGGGCGGGGGAGAGCCAGACTTCTGCGCCTTCCTCAATAAGGCTCAACATCGACCCAGGATTGGCGCAATGGGCGGTGACCATCTCACCATTTTCTAGCTCAACGTCAGTGAGGAATCGCTTGTACCGCTTGATCAGAGTGCCACGGATCAGGGGGTCAGGAAATTTCATCTGTATCCAGGGCGTCTGATAATCGTTTGGTTGCGGTGCCGCGTTTTAAGGGTTGTTGTTGGCTGGCGTGTGGGGCCCAGGCGGTTAGAAATATCACTTGGAAGGTTGCGGGAACGCGCCCGTCGCTGTCTTCAAATAAATCACGGTAGTGCGCCGCGGCCCGCATTAGAGTTGCAGGTCGGGTGAAATTTAGCGCCCGGGCTGCGACTGCATTGGTCTCCCCCATGCCGCGTAAATCAGTCATTAATTTTACTGGATCGGCATAAGAAACGGCGATGTCATCCATATCTGCAACCGGCAGCGCAAACCCGGCGCGTTGCAGTAACCCGCCTGCATCTCGCACATCGGCAAAGGGGGAGACTCTTGGATGGGCCCCTCCTGCTTCTGCTATTTCAGAATGGGTCAAAGCGGCGCGGAGTTCGTGCAAAGTGTCGCCTCCCAACATTGCGGCCAGAAACAAGCCGTCCGGTTTTAAGGCGCGGCGAATTTGGGCAAGGGCACCTGGTAGGTCATTCACCCAATGCAGCGACAGGCAACTGAAGATTGCATCAAAGGTGTTTTCACCAAACGGCAAGGCTTCTTCATCGGTGACAATCGTTTGCTCTCCAGCGCGCGCCGCCATGGCGGTCGAGAAATCGGACTGGATGAGGCTTTCAATTTTCGCTTGGTTTTTTAAGACACGGCCCAATTGGCCGGTGTGACACCCCAGGTCCAGGGCCAAGGGAAACGTTCGCGCGAAATCTTCCAGCCGGTCGGCCAGACGGTCTGCGACTTCTTGGATAAGAAAGTCGTAGTTGTCTAGTTTACCAGCGGCCCGGTCGCGGTGCTGCCGAACAGCTTGACGGTTGAAGACTGACATGGATTCCGACATGGTTATTATATGACACAAGACGACATGACATTAAATGATGCTGTGAAGGGAACATCTCCGGATAATCCGGTCCGACTTCTGGCGCGGACCGTACTGGACCTGTTGCTGCCGCATCAATGTTTGGCGTGCAATGACATGGTCGGTGAGCAGGGGGCGTTGTGTTCGGCGTGCTGGGCAAAGATCACTTTTCCGAGTGCACCCTATTGCGACATCTGCGCGCTGCCGTTTGAATTTGACGCGGGCGAAGGCAGCATTTGCGGTGTGTGCAGCCGCCAAGCGCCAGATTTCGACCGCGCGCGTTCGGCTATGGTGTATGACGATGCCAGCCGCCGTCTTGTTTTGGGGTTCAAGCATGGCGACCGAACCGAAGCCGCCCCTGCCTTTGGTCGCTGGATGGCGCGAACGGGGGCAGACTTGATTGCGAACTCAGACGTTATTGTCCCGGTACCCCTGCATTGGACCCGATTGTTCGCCCGAAAGTTTAATCAAGCAGCCCTGTTGGCGCACGAGATTGGCGGATTATCAGGGATAGACGTCGTGCCTGATCTTTTGGTTCGCCGTAAACGCACTCCACCCCAGGGAAAACTCAGCGCCTTGGCCCGGCAGCGGAACTTGCAAGGTGCCATCGTCATGAAGCCCAAGCGCAAAACCCTAGCCGAAGGAAAGGCTGTTTTGTTAGTGGACGATGTTTTCACTACTGGAGCAACGGTTTCCGCCTGCGCTCGGGTACTGCGGCGGGCGGGGGCGTCGTCGGTGAATGTGTTGACCCTGGCCAGGGTTGTTCGGGCATCTATTTAGTGTGGTTGCGCATAGAGCTTGGGCAAATTATATATCGGGTCGCTTACATCCATCTTCAGGAGAAATTAGAGTGCCGAAGGTTGAAATTTATACGACGCCGATTTGCGGGTTTTGCGCCCAGGCAAAAATGTTGCTGTCCAAAAAAGGCGTCGAATTTACCGAGATTAACGTCATGATGGACCGTGGTAAGCGCCAGGAAATGGAAACGCGATCCAATGGTGGTACCACAGTGCCGCAGATTTTTATTGGCGATAAGCATGTTGGCGGCTGCGACGATTTGTTTGAGCTGGAATTCGACGACGAACTCGATGCGCTTTTAAAATAGGCCTAACATGTCTGACACTTTCAAAGTTGCCTGCGTCCAAACCAATTCACCGCGCGATGTGGCCCCTAGTATTGAGCAAGCCAGCGATTTCATTCGCCAAGCACGGGATGCTGGCGCGGATTTTATTACGACGCCCGAATGCGTGAACTTGATGGAGCCTAAGGGCCGCCAGCTTCGAGAAAAAATCAGATATCAGGAAGAAGACGAATGCCTGAAGGCGTTCCAAAAGTTGGCAGAGGAAACCGGCGCTTGGCTATTGGCGGGTTCACTCCTGATTAGGATCGGCGATGATAAAGCCGCCAATCGGTCGTTTTTGATTGGTCCTGATGGCGATATTAAGGCGCAGTATGACAAGATTCATATGTTTGATGTGGACTTGGGCAACGGTGAATTCTACCGCGAATCAAAGCTTTATGAGCCGGGGAAATCAAGTGTCATGGCTGATCTTCCCTGGGGCAAATTGGGGATGACGATTTGCTATGATGTACGGTTTCCCCATCTTTATCGTGCCCATGGCCATGCTGGCGCAGACTTCATCACCGTGCCTGCAGCCTTCACCCGCACGACCGGCAAAGCGCATTGGCATGTATTACTGCGGTCCCGGGCCATTGAAAACGGATGCTTTATTTTCGCGGCGGCACAAACGGGTGAGCATGCGGAAGGCCGCGAAACCTATGGGCATTCTCTGATCATTGATCCGTGGGGCGAGGTATTGGCCGACGGCGGTGAAGAAACCGGCTTCGTCATTGCCGATATTGATGTCTCCAAGGTGGCCAAGGCCCGGGGGAAAGTCCCCTCTTTAACCCATGATCGGACGTTTGACGCCTAATCCGAAAATAGTTTGAGTGGTTCAGCGTCTGCGCGTTTGGTTGCGCAAATACGTTGAAGCACTCTGGTGTGGGGAGGCGGGTCGGCGATGCCTTGCTCAAAGGCAATGATCTTTAGCCGATCTTTGAAAAAATCCAGGAGTTCATGGTTTTGGAGAAGAAAGTCCGGATTGCGTGGGTGTCCGTGGCGTTCGTTGCCAATTCCAAACGTTTCATAAATTAAAATACCGCCCTCAGCTAAAGCATCGACAAGAGTCGGAAATAAAGGGCGATAAAGGTAATTTGTGACCACGATTCCGGCAAACCTCCGATCCGGGAAGGGCCATGTATGACCGGCTTCTAAATCTGCTTTAATAATCTCGACGTTTGGGTTCGACGCGAAATCTGAGACCTTCTCAACATCTCGGTCTAAAGCGATAACGGGGTGGCCTCTGCTTAAAAAGTGGCGCATGTGGCGCCCACTTCCACATGCTAAATCTAGCACATCGCCGCCTTCCGGAACCAAAGGTGCGAACCGTTTAACCCAGGGTGAAATCATCGTCGTATTGTGTTTTGCGTCTTTTGCAATTGTCATGGCTGTTTCTGCGCTAAATTTGCGAATTCTTAACTGAATCTCACATAGGGTTGGAAAAATGCCTGTAAGTTAATATAAAGGGCTCTTGTTATAGAAGTTAACGGCAAAATGAAATGATCGTTTTTCAACTCACCTGTTCAAACGCCCACGAATTTGAGGCTTGGTTTCGCAGCAGCGATTCTTTCGAGCAGCAAGGTGCCGCAGGCGATGTGGAATGCCCGTACTGCGGCGACGTCCACGTGATGAAGGCGCCAATGGCACCCAACGTGGTGACGTCGCGCCAGAAAAGTGTCGTTCGGGAGCCGGCTGAAACTAAGGCCAGCAATCAACCAAGCAATCAACCAAGCAATCAACCAAGCAATCAACCAAGCGATCAACCAAGCGATCAAGCAGCTGAAGTTCGTGCCCGCGAAGTGGCGGAGCAAATTCTTCGTGCCGTTGGCAAGTTGCGTGACCAGATTGAAGAAACCACCGATGACGTTGGTGATAAGTTTGTCGATGAGGCCCGGCGCATTCATTACGGCGAAACAGAAGAACGCGGCATTCGTGGTGTCGCTACCGAACAAGAAGCATCGGAATTGGACGAAGAGGGAATTGACGTCTTTCGACTGCCGACGGGCCCCCGCAAGAACAGCTAACATCTACATCTAGTTGCTCTTTGTGGCGAAAACCAAATAATTTACATCCAAATCAGAGCTTAAGCGCCATTCGTCAGTAATGGGGCTGTAGCTCATTCCTTTGATATCTTGAAATTCGATCCCGGGCGGGCGGAGACCTTGCGCCAGTTCAGACGGCTTAACAAACTTTCGCCAATCATGGGTTCCCGCCGGAACCCAACGCAGAATATATTCCGCACCAATTTTTGCCAGGGCCAGGGATTTTAGGGTGCGGTTGATGGTGGATGCCGCCATGACGCCCCCCGGCTTGACCAACTGCCCGCAAATATCCAAGAAGATATCCATATCGGTGACGTGTTCGACTACTTCCATGTTGATGATCACGTCGAACCGGCTGCCTTCTTCTAATATTTCTTCAGGCAGGGCGCGGCGATAGGTGATATTAAGTCCGCCTTGTTCCGCGTGATGGCGGGCGACGCCAAGACTTTCCTCCGCCGCATCGATGCCGGTGACGGTTCCACCTAAGCGACAGAGTGGCTCACATACCAGCCCCCCACCGCAGCCGACATCCAGAAACGTCAGTCCCTCGAAGGGTCGGTCGGTGGTGATGTCTCTGCCAAAATGTGCTGCGACATGGTCACGGATAAATTCGATCCGGGTCGGATTCAGCTTATGCAGCGGGCGGAACTTTCCTGTTGCGTCCCACCACGTATCTGCGATGGCCGCAAAGCGGGCGATTTCTTCCGCATCTGCCGTACTGTCAGGAGGGGATTTGGATGCTTCCGTCGATGCTGTCATAGGGTTGCCTCTGTTAATCGATGAGAGTATGTATGCGCGCCCGTTTGGCTGCAACATGTTCGATGCAGAAGTTCCAATTATTTATGAGACGTTTTTAATGGCCTTGATTGTGCAAAAATTTGGTGGGACCTCGGTCGCCGACATTGATCGGATTAAGGCCGCGGCTCTGCGCGCCAAAAAAGAAGTTGATGCGGGTAACCAAGTTGCCGTCGTGCTTTCCGCTATGTCCGGTGTGACCAACAAGCTGGTGGAATATGTCAGCGAGATCACGGCCCTGCACGATGCCCGTGAATACGATTCCGTTGTATCGACCGGTGAGCAGGTGACGACGGGGCTTTTAGCGCTAGCGTTGCAAGAGCTTGGCGTTTCCGCCCGGTCTTGGCTGGGTTGGCAAATTCCAATCCATACGGATGGCGCACACGGTAGGGCGCGTATTCAGTCCATCGAAACCGAAGAAATGCACAAGCGCTTGGATGCTGGCGAAGTTTGTGTGGTTGCTGGATTTCAGGGATTGGGCCCGGACAACCGGATCACAACATTGGGACGTGGCGGGTCTGACACGAGTGCCGTCGCTTTGGCGGCTGCGTTGAAGGCCGACCAATGTGACATCTACACCGATGTTGATGGGATTTATACGTCGGACCCGAGAATAGTTTCGGCGGCACGGAAATTGAATAAAATCACCTATGAGGAAATGTTGGAAATGGCGTCCCTCGGAGCTAAGGTCCTGCAGACCCGTTCCGTGGAATTGGCCATGAAATGTGGGGTCCGCCTACAGGTTCTAACGAGCTTTGCCGATGTGCCCGGGACCCTAGTCGTTGATGAGGAAGAGATCGTGGAAAAAGAAATGGTTAGCGGCATCGCCTATAGCCGGGATGATGCAAAAATCACCCTATCGTCAGTCGCCGATAGGCCGGGTCAAGCTGCTGGTATTTTTGGGCCTTTGGCAGATGCGAATATCAACGTCGATATGATTGTACAGAACGTTTCAGCCGATCAGCAAGCGACAGATATTACCTTTACGCTGCCCAAGGAAGACCTGAACAAGGCGATAGAAACCCTGCAGCAAAGACAGGAAGAATTGGGTTTTAAATCCCTTAATTCTGACCCGGATGTGGTGAAAATTTCTGTCGTCGGTGTTGGCATGCGCAGCCATGCCGGTGTGGCCGGGATGATGTTTAAAACCCTGGCGGAAAAGGGCATAAATATCCAAGTTATCTCGACATCTGAAATCAAAGTCAGTGTCTTGGTGGCGGAGGAATATACCGAGCTCGCGCTCCGGGCGCTGCATAGTGCTTATGGGCTTGATGCGGACTGACGCCTGCACTACATTGTAACTGCGGAAGTTGTTGCGGTATTTACATGGAGTCATAATTTAAGTTTCATGTGTTTATCGCTTGAAACTTCAAGAGATTCCGTCAGACTGCAGCAGGCTTGATTCGGGATGCGGCGGATAAATCAAGCCCGCGACCTGCTAAATTAGGGACCTAAATTGATATTGCGCGTCACTATGTGTGGTTGGCGCGCGTTGAGTGTTGTGAATTCTTCTGACCGAAGAAAGCTTCGGTTAAGAAATTTTCTATATTTATAATGGGTTAGCTAAGTTTTTGATGGATTAATATGAGATACCTCGGGTTTTTGGTATGAGTGGCGAAACAGAAAACGGCAACGAAAATACTGTTGGCACGTTGTTGCGGGCGTCACGCCTTAGACGTGATGAAGACTTGCGAGACGTTTCGCACATTCTTCGTGTTCGTCTGTTGTATCTCGAAGCGATTGAAGACGGTCGTTACAACGACCTTCCCGGAAACGCTTACGCAATCGGATTTATCCGCGCATATTCAGAACACCTTGGCCTCGATAGCGAAGAGGTCGTTCGGCGTTACAAAGTGGAATCGTCCGGCGGCGGAGATTCATCCCGGTTGGTTTTCCCGTCTCCCATACCTGAGAACAGCGTTCCGGGTGGCGCAATTTTATTCATTGGCGTTGTTGTCGCAATTTTGGCCTACGGCGGCTGGTATGTGAGTTCTACGCAGGATGGTTTTTTAACGAACTTGGTGTCCCCCATACCGGACCGTCTCGCATCCATGGCCGGAAAAGAGAAGAGTGATGGGACGGACGAAGGGACGGGCGTTGGGAAAAAGGAAGCGGTAGAGCCTGAGAAAAACTCATCGCCTGTTTCTGCAACCGCAGCCGATGCGCCCATGAATAAACCAGAAAATAAGCCGCAGGATAAAGTGGAACCTGCGCCCGCTGATATTGAAACTTCAGCCGGTGGTCCTGTCGTACCTGAGAAAATGAAGCCAGCCGATACGCCGGTTTCCGCTGCTGCGATAAAAAAAGAAGTAGAGAAAAAGGTCGAGAAAAAGGTCGAGAAAAAAGAAGTGGCGAAGGTGCCTGAAACGCCTACGGCAAACGCAGCCCCTGCGGTCGTGCCACCCAAAGAAGCAAGTCCTCGGGTCGAGACTAATCGTTCTGCAACCGATACACCGACGGCAGAGCCCGCCCCTCAAACAAACGGTGCAAAAACAAAGACTGAGGAAACGCCTCGCCCGACCGCAGAGCCAGTCGCGGAACAATCCCCTGAGATTAAAAAGCCAGCACCCCAAGCCGCGCCAGCACCCCAAGCCGCGCCAGCACCCCAAGCTGCGCCTGCCCCCCAAGTTGCACCCGCTCCTCAAGTTGCGACGGTACCACCGGCGGAAGGCAAGTCCCGCATACTGGTTCGCGCCAAGGATGACAGTTGGATTCTTATTCGTGATGGTGGGTCTAATAAATTACTTACGCGCAAATTGCTCCGTGCTGGTGAAACCTATCGTGTTCCCAACCGCCCTGGCCTAACGTTGCAGGCTGGCAATGCGGGAGCTTTGGAAATATCAGTGGACGGTGAAACAGTTCCTGCCATTGGTGCTGTTGGTGCTGTACTCAGAAGCGTTGCTTTAGATGCCGACCGACTGCGCGAAGGCAAAGCTGTTGCGCCGTAAGTTGAAGCTCTTTTAAGGACTAAGATCATGTCTACGACAAATTTGACCGCTGCTCGGCGTACAAGCGTCCCGGTAAAGATCGATAACGTAACCGTTGGGGGCGATGCGCCCATCATGGTTCAGTCGATGACCAATACGGATACAGCCGACGCCGAAGGAACCGCGGCGCAGGTCGCGGCCCTTGCCGAGGCAGGGTCTGAAGTCGTCCGCATTACCGTTGACCGGGAAGACGCCGCCAAGGCTGTTCCTTATATCCGGGAAAAACTGGACGCCCAAGGGATCGATGTGCCGTTGGTGGGCGATTTCCACTACATCGGTCACACGCTTCTGACAAAGTACCCAGCCTGTGCCGAAGCGCTGGCGAAGTACCGAATTAATCCCGGTAATGTAGGCTTTCGCGAAAAGAAAGATGTTCAGTTTTCGACCATGATCGACGTCGCCCAAAAATATAACAAGCCGGTACGGATTGGCGTTAACTGGGGCAGTTTGGATCAGGAACTCGTGATCCACTTGATGGATGAAAATGCCAAGTCTGACAATCCGCTGGAAGCTTCCGAAATTACCCAAGAAGCCCTCGTTCAATCAGCACTGATGAGTGCGGCTCGGGCCGAAGACCTGGGCATGTCTCGGGATAAAATTATTCTGTCGTGCAAGGTGAGCGAGGTCCAAAGCCTGATCACTGTCTATCGGAATTTAGCGGCGCGCGGCGACTATGCTCTGCATTTGGGTCTCACGGAAGCCGGGATGGGATCGAAGGGAATTGTTGCATCAACGGCGGCCTTGGGTGTCCTGCTGCAAGAAGGCATTGGCGACACCATTCGTGTATCTCTGACACCGGCCCCCGGCGGCGACCGTACCGAAGAAGTCATCGTTGCCCAGCAGATTCTTCAAACCATGGGGCTTCGTGCCTTTATGCCGCTGGTAACAGCGTGTCCCGGATGTGGACGCACGACCAGCACAGTCTTCCAGCATTTGGCGGATAAAATTCAAACCTATGTTCGCGAGAAAATGCCGATCTGGCGTGAGCAATATACCGGCGTTGAAAATCTGAACCTCGCTGTCATGGGCTGCATTGTGAATGGGCCTGGGGAAAGCAAGCATGCGGATATCGGCATCAGTTTACCGGGGACGGGGGAAGAACCGTCAGCGCCCGTCTTTATCGATGGTAAAAAAGTTAAAACCCTCCGCGGGCCTAAGATTGCCGAAGAATTTCAGGTCATTGTCGATGACTATGTGGCCAAGCGGTATGGGGACGAAACCGCCCCGTCTGCTGCGGCTCAATAGCTGGGCTCCATCTATATGTCTTCATTGAAGCCCGTTCGGGGCACCCATGACCTATTGCCTGACGAAAAGCGCCGTCAGCGTTTCGTTGAAGATACCGCACGGGAAATTTCAGGTCGTTATGGGTTTCAAGAAATGGCGACGCCGATCTTTGAATTCAGCGAGGTGTTTTCGCGCACTCTTGGCGATACGTCGGATATTGTTACTAAGGAAATGTATTCGATTGAAGCCCGTGATGGCGAAGCGATTACGCTGCGTCCCGAAGGAACGGCCGGTGTCGCCCGGGCGTTTATTTCAAATAGCCTGTCTCACGACCTGCCATTAAAGTTTTTCTATCACGGCCCAATGTTTCGGTATGAACGCCCGCAAAAAGGTCGCCAGCGTCAGTTCCATCAGATCGGTGTTGAACTGCTGGGCGTGCCGAGCGCTCAGGCCGACGTCGAGGTTATTTCTCTGGCGGCACATTTGCTGGATGATTTGGGGCTTACCGATAAGATAACCCTGGAATTGAATTCGTTGGGTGATACGGAAAGCCGAGCGACCTATCGAGACAAACTGGTCGCGTATTTTCAGAAACACTTGGATGGTCTTTCGGAAGACAGTCGCGAACGGCTTGATCGCAACCCGCTTCGCATTCTGGATTCCAAGAACGAAGGTGACCGCGAGATCGTCGCAGACGCGCCTTTGCTTGCGGACAGCTTGAATGACACATCGAAACAGTTCTTTGATGACTTGATCTCCGGATTACAGACGCTTGGCATTGCCTACGATATGAACCCGCGGTTGGTTAGGGGCTTAGACTACTATTGCCATACAGCATTTGAATTCACGACGGATACCTTAGGCGCACAAGGGGCCGTGCTTGCGGGCGGGCGCTATGACGGCTTGGTCAAGCAAATGGGCGGACCACCGACACCTGGGATTGGCTGGGCTGCGGGGATGGAGCGGTTGGCGATGATGGTCGGTGATGCTGCCCCAGAAGCTGGGCGCCCGATTGTTATTGTGCCCGTTGGGGGCGAGGCCGCATCAAAGGCTTTAACCCTGACCGATCAATTGCGGAAAGCCGGATTTACCGTTGAGCTAGGATATTCCGGCAATGTCGGCAAACGCATGAAACGCGCCAACAAGCTGAATGCCCACACCGTCATAATGTTAGGGGAGGACGAGTTGGCCCGTGACGCCGCCACCGTCCGTGATATGGAATCCGGCGATCAGACTGAAGTCCCTTTGCCATCGCTGGAAGAACACTTGTCTCAGTACCGTTAGCGTTGCTATGGCCGGTTCTTTATTTTCAAAAGGTCGGCCGCTTGTGGTTGGCGCAAATCATCGGTCCAGCAGTCTCGGGCTACGTGATCGCTTGTTTGCTGAAGATCATGAGCTTCCAGCCTTGTTTGAGAAATTGCGCGAGAAGGGCCTAACCCAAGCCTTGGTCGCGTCCACCTGTGACAGAGTGGAAATTCTCACATTAGATGAAGATAGCGATCAGGCGGAGAATGCCATCGTGAACTGCCTCGCCGAACGGGGAGGAATTAGCGATGCTGAGCTATCTGGGCAACTCTACCGACATTGGGATGAAGGCGCAGTTCGGCATATTTTTAATGTCGCGTCGTCATTAGATAGCCAAGTTATAGGTGAGCCGCAGGTGCTGGGCCAGATCAAGGCGGCACACAGGATCGCCCGTGAAAACGGCTTTATCGGTTCTGAGTTGGAAGCCCTGATGCAAGCCGCGTTCGAAGCCGCCCGCCGGGTGCGCCGCGAAACTGAAATCGGCAAGCGCCCGGTTTCCATCGCGGCTGCCGCGGTACAAACAGCCCGTGACTTGCACGGTGATATGGCGCGGTGCAGCGGCCTTATTATTGGTGCCGGGGATATGGGGGTGATGGTTGCGGAGGCTTTGCAGAGCGCAGGGTTGGCAGATTTAACGGCAACCCATCCGACTGCGTCACGAGCTGATGCTGTATCGCGGGGATTGGACTGTGCTGTTGCGGCCTTTGATGACCTGAGCCGATTGATGGTTGAGGCAGATATCGTTGTTGCTGCTGTTGGTGCCAGGACTCACACCTTGTCATCTGACATGGTGCAGCAAAGCCTTGCCAAGCGGCGTCACAGGCCCGTGTTCATCGTCGATACCAGTGTGCCGGGAGATGTTCAACCAAGCACCGAACGCCTGGAAGAAGTCTTTTTGTATGATCTTCATGATCTGGAAAAGGTCGCCGAAGACGGACGCGCGGGACGTGAGGCGGAAGCCACTGAGGCGGAACGGATCATCAGCCAGGAAGTGGCTGACTTTGTTAAAGACAAAAATGAGCGCGTGGCCGTGCCGGTTCTGGTGCAACTGCGGCAAATGTTTGAGGATAATCGCGATACTGTGCTGGCCGAAGCCGGCGGCGATGCGGAAAAAGCAACGCGTCTTCTGATCAATCGGCTTCTACATACGCCGTCATTAATGCTACGGGGTGCTGCATCCGAAAACGGCAGTGATGAAACGCCAGACTGGGACACCGTGGAGGCTGTATTGCGCCAAGTATTTGATTTAGACGTGCCAAATAAGGAGAAGAATAAATGAGCTTGGACGAAAAACTAAGCCGGGTTGTCGCCCGTCACGAAGAATTGGGGCACCTGATGTCGGACCCTGGCTCAATGGCGGCACAAGATTTTGCCAAAATGTCCAAGGAATATTCCGACCTGACCAGCGTGGTTGAGGCGATTAATTCATGGCGAGATGTGACAGCGGAATTGGAAGACTTGGAAGTCATGATGGCGGATGAGGACAGCGACGACGAAATGCGCGCTCTCGCGGAAGAAGAAAAAAGCGAATCGACGGCAAAGGTTCCGGAACTGGAACACACCATCAAAATATTGTTGCTGCCGAAGGATGAGGCGGATGAAAAGAACGCCATCTTAGAAATTCGCGCGGGCACGGGCGGGGATGAAGCCGCTTTGTTCGCCGCTGATCTATTTCGCATGTACCAGCGTTTTTCGGAAGAGCGCGGTTGGAAGTTCGAAATGATTGAAGTCAACGAAATTGGCATCGGCGGTTTCAAGGAAGCCATCGCTAAGGTGACAGGCCGAAGCGTCTTCGCACGGCTTAAATACGAATCCGGTGTGCACCGGGTACAGCGTGTGCCGACGACAGAATCGAGCGGCCGTATTCATACCTCAGCCGCGACAGTCGCAGTGTTACCAGAAGTCGAGGACGTGGATATTCATATCGAACCTAAGGACCTGCGCGTCGATGTCTATCGCGCCAGTGGACCCGGGGGGCAATCGGTCAACACGACAGACAGTGCCGTGCGCCTGACTCATATTCCGACCGGTATCATCGTCATTTGTCAGGACGAAAAATCTCAACACAAGAATAAGGCCAAGGCGATGACCGTAATGCGCGCGCGGCTTTATGATGCCGAACGATCAAAACGCGATTCCGAACGTGCCGATGCACGTCGGAGCCAAGTTGGTTCCGGCGATCGTTCAGAACGGATTAGGACTTATAATTTCCCGCAAGGCCGGGTGACCGATCACCGCATCAATTTGACTCTACACAAACTTGATAAAGTGATGGATGGCGATCTGGACGAAATCATCGTGGCTCTGACGGCCGAAGATCAGGCGGCGCAATTGTCCGAGATGGCATGATCACAAAGACTACCATCGGCGGTGCCTTTGAGCAGGCCTGTCATCTGCTGGTCGAAGCCG